>NZ_JAUZMZ010000186.1:0-8613 GCF_036327435.1 Rhodococcus chondri
CCACCACGCCCGCGCCGAAAACCTCCGCAAAGCCACCACCGCAACCCGGCAACCGCTACAGTAAACACCGCTCACAGGTGGGGAATTTCGCCGAGCAGAAGTGGGGAATTTCGCTGAGCCTCGTCACGGCGACTTGGTCTCTTTGGGAGACGAGGCGTTGGACTACTTGGCCAAGGAGATACGCAGCGTACCGGGGACGATGTTGAGTCCGGAGGCTCGGTGGTCTGCATACCTCGAGGCATTCGACCAGCGGAGAATGTGGAGGGGGCCGGACTCGCCCCAGGGTCTGAGTGCGGAGGCGCGGCATATGAGTGCTGGGTTGGAACGGCACTCACCGGTGCTGTACTCCGCAGTGTCTGAACGCCTCGCCGTTTTCGACGAGATAGGCGGGGATGCGGCGTGGACAGCGGTTCCTGCGTTCAGCCTCGTGACGGCAGGATTGGCCCGACTCGAAGCCCACGGCATCGAAGGTGAGGTGCTTTCGCCTGCGCTGCTCGAGCATTGGGCCAGGGTGGCGGAACACTGTCCCACCTTGGTGGCCACGGACCTGCTGTTCGCGGAAGCAGTGCTCACCTTCCATCAATACGGAGACCTGGTCACGGATTCTGCGAACGAGGTCAGCTGATCGCTGTTACTCCTTGATGCCGAGTTCTCGGAGTAGCGACTGAAAGATGGGAGATTCGTCCGCTGCCCATGCCAGGTCTCCCTTGTCTTTAGGGCTGGGCAGTGCGGCCTTGGCAGTAGGAAGGATGTCCGGGAAGGCTTTGAGGAGGACCTCGATGAATTGGACAGCCATGTCTCGGTCGAGCTGAATCGATTGGCTGCTTTTCGGCTTGGACTGGCGGTAGTCCGATCCGAAGGTGCTCAGGTGAATCAGACGAGTCCCGTCGCCGTCTTCGATGATGTTGTAGAAACAATCGACTTCCGTCGGGTGCGCTTGGACCCTCTGTGTGCCTGCGGCGATGGAGCGGATACGAGCCATGCCCGGAATTGTAAGCGATGGTCAAGATCATTCCGGGGTACCCTGCTCATCTCGTTGCGTGCGGACACTAAGATCATCGTCGTGGCTGTAAAGGTGGACTTGTCTGCAATTACCCGACCGGCGGTGCTTTCCGCGATCGAGGAGTTCGACGAACTCGGTCAAGAGGAGTTCCTGCGCAGACGGGGGTACGCGGAAGCGCGGAACTTCAGGTTGGTCTACCGCGGGCGCTTCTACGATTCGAAAGCGATTGCCGGGGTCGCACACGGGTACGCGACGGGGTACTTCTGCGATAGCTCGGAATTTTCAGGAGGACTCGCAACGGTCTCCGACTGTCTCACTGAATTGGGTTTTGTGGTCGACCACGGTGGTAAACATGCCCGCGGAGGGCTCTTGTGGGATCTCGAGACCACCCAGGTGTTCAAGATGGGTGGCCGAAGCGCTGCATATAAGTTTGTCGTGCTGCTCTGGGCGGTAGAGCGCGCCGATACGTATCCCGGGCTCGTCCACTTCTCCGAAGTTCGGAAGGAACTTGCGGAACTTTTGGTCCCGTTCTCGGTAGCCAAGTCTGCACCGAATCCTGCAGACCCGTGGGTTGCATTGCGGGGGAGCAGTTGGTGGGCTCTCGAAGTCCCCGACGGAATCGACGCGGCCGAAGCCGGACACCAAGTCTTGAGTGCTCTCGCCGTACGGGAGGATCTGCGTGCCGGACTCTCGGAGTCGGCGCGCTACAGGCTCCGAGAGGCCACTTGGCGTGACGAAGCGACTGAAGTGCTCCAGCGACGAATCGCCGAACTATCAAGCCCAACTCGTGCTCACGAGCTCGTGAAGCGACTCGGGTAATTGGAGCGTTTTCGTGTCGTACTGGTTTTTCCACGCATGCGCGTGGTCCCCGCTCACGCTGAGGCGAAGAAGGGTATTGGTCGACATGGTTAGACCTGCCCGACCTGCAAACAGGGGCGGGTGATCGCGCCGATCGAACCGATCGTGGGATTGGAGTAGCGCATGGGTTTGCCAGTTTCTCCGGGAGTCCGATAGGAAAGGCGCCGAGCCAGTGCAATAACTTGTTTCCCCGTCAGCACCAACTCCGTCACGACAATTCTGACGAATTGACGGGTAATGATCTTGGATGAGTTCCAGTCCTGAAGGTGTGTTGTACGAGTCGATTACGCGGCCTGAGCTGCCCGGCACCGACACCTCACTGCTCGCCCGCGATCGTCGTCGGGTAGCCACCCGTACTCATCACACTTCCCGCACTCGGCCGGCATGGTCCGAGGATCTGGCAACTCTCGCCACATCGGCACCCATGCCTGCGCGTACTTCATCGGATCCCGAGGTCGGTGCACAGCCCTGGCCGCACTGACCAGCTCTGGGACTCCGTGCCTCTCGATCAAGATCTCGATTGCGGCTGCGGCGTCCGCTTTGAGATACGCGAACGTTGCAGTCAGTCCTGCATGTCGACACGCCGCTGCCAAGCCGGCAATTTCGGGACTCAAGGGGACGTTCGAGGCTCGTGCCGTGCGGTTGGTTTTCGTTTTTGGTTTCTCAGTACTTATAAGAGTGCCTGGTTGTCCGTTGTCCGCGCCGCCGCGGGTCGGTTTTTCAGGCCTCGGATCGGTAACCGGCTCTTCATAGATGGTTTGGATCGTGCTCCACTGCCCGCGCTCATTCTGGATCTTCTCGCGCACGAGGTAGCCGAGGTCGGCGAGCTCGCGTAGCGCAGATCGGATGGCGTCGCGCCCCTCCCTCGGCGACTGCGCGGCAATGGACTCCGACCGGGTATGCCAGTCGTCAGGCTTGGACAGCAGCCACGCGAGGACTCCGCGGGCGCGGAAGGACAGACGGTCGTCGTTGATGACGGCGTTGCTCAAAATAGTGAAGTTGCTGGCAAGGCGCGGTCCACGACGCACACCTCCGGCCAGGGTATTCTTACCCACGTTCGACTCCTCATTAGTCGGACACCCGGCCCGTCGGGAGCTGCAACTCCTGGCGGGCCTTCTTCAATTGTGACGCCGCTCGGATCCGCGACGATCTTGGAATTTTGGCAGTGCAAAATCCGAAGCGCAAGAGATTGACGAATATGGCTCAATTGCAACGTGATTCATCGCCCGTTGGAGGCGTGAGCGGCACGTGACCACATCGGAAACGACGTCCTTCGATCGGCGCTTCCGACGTGCCTTGTGGGGATGTTGCAGCCGGCGAAACAATCACGGTGCAGAGGGCGATAGTCCCCACACAGTCCGCGTTCCCGTCATTGCCGAAGAGCACGGTGGAGTCGCCCACTGTCCTACTCGACCGGAGATTCCCAGTATGTCCAAGACCCACGCGTTGTTGGCGGCACTGTTCACCTGCGTGCTGGCGGTGAGCGGTTGTGCCAGCAACAACGACTCCCCCCAGAGCCCGTCGGAGACGACCGTCCCGACCTCGGCGTCCACCACAACGCAAACTCCGACCACCACGACGACCACGACGACGACCGGCTTGCCGCCTCCTCCAGCTCCTCCACCCGAGCCTGTCGTCACGCCTGCTCCAGTGGCGATCACATTCGAATGCGGAGATCCGACCATGTACGAGTACGGCACCGCGCTGTACTCGGACGGCACCACCGGATACGAACCCACCTGCGACACCCCACCGGCGGATCGCGTGTTGCGGTACTGCGACTACGGCGGTGTCGCCATCTATACCGATGGCAGTTACTCGACAACCGACCCTGCATGCCTGCAACCCGCTCCGGCCCCGTCAGGCGGGGACACCGGCTATCCGTACGACCCGAGTCAGGACCGCAATGGAGACGGTGTGGTCAACGGCTACGAGCGCTGCGGCACCGCATGCGGCGAAGCCCCCACCAGCGGGGAGACTCAAATGCAATACGGATGCGAAGAAGGCTGGATCGATCGGCAGACGTGTGCGCAGGCCGGTTACTGACCTGCCACACTCGCGTGGAGCAGATCGCGTGGGAATGTCGAAAACTGACACGCCCATGTCGGTGATGCAGGCGAGGCATTGTCGGGCATCGTGAATGGTCGTCCACGTCCACGTCCACGCCTGGGTTCGCGACGGTCGACAACCGAGCCGACCCGACTCTGCCGTGGGAGTGGGACTTTTAACTGAACTGCCTTCAACCAGTATCTCGGTGCGTGGTGTCCTGACATGATCCTGGTTACTTGGAACCAATGACCGATGCGGGACGGAGCAGAGGCGATGACTACTGGACCTGACCACTCGGGTGGGGAGTCGGCGGGTTCGACACCACCTCCCGAAGCGCCCGGTCGACGGGGCGGACAGCGAGCGGCGATCTGGATTCTCTCCGGGCCATTGTGGTGCTGCTCTTGGTTCTGGGAGGCATGATCGTGTTTGTTATCCAGCGGGATGACGCGACGACGTCAAACGTGTCTCCCCAGCCCGAAACCAATTCTAAAGTTCCTGCCGTCGATGCTCCTGCAGCGCCGGTACCAGACTTGGGGCAGCCGTCGGACTCCGGCGATGCCACGCAGATCCCGCAACCTCCTGAAGAGGCCCTTCCAGCTGCCGAAGAATCAGCTTCCGCATGGCCTGGGCCGAATACGGTGGGGGCCGCGCCCTCACCGGATTTTCCCACGTCGCTGCCCCAATGGACACTGCTACGTTCGTGGACGGTTCTGCCCCGAATCTTCGAAGACTCGCCCTGGGTCGAGGCCCCCGGCCCGGACTACTCGACCTTTCCGGCCGCGCAGAATGCGTGCGGCACGGGACGCACCTTGGTGCGATGGCGGGCAGTCAATCCCTCGAGTGAGGTAGTCGCCACGGACTTGAATGCCATCAACACACCGGGGACGCAGGTAAGCGCAAATGCCGGCTGGATGGACCTAGACCTGTGTCACCTGCCCGCGTTCCGCCTGATCGACAGTGCGGACGGGTCCACTCTGACCGATGTGACGATCAGTATCCAGCAGTACCTGCCTGCGCCCTGACTACCCCGTTCACCGGGTTACCCGTGATCTTGACGTCGCGTTCGGGACTCGCGTCCGCGAACAGGTTCAGTGGGCTGGAACCGCTCCATAGCGATCGAGTGCGGCCCGCTGAATCCGCGCGGGCGTTCGTGCCGTGGATTCGGCTGTTCTTTCAAGCCTCAGGCTGGGGGCGACAAGAACTCCAGAACCGAGTCAACTCGTTCACTGAGGACGAGCCCTTACCGTACGAAATGTCCTGTAGCCCTGATCTTCTTGTCATCTTCCATCTTTGCCGAGGGCACGTACGGGATCGCAGTTACCGAGACAATCCGAGGTCGATCGCTGCGAGCCCGGCTTGGGTACGGTTGTGGACGTCGAGCTTGGTGTAGAGGTGCTCGACGTGGTTGCGCGTCGTTTTGTGGGTGATGTTCAGTTCGGCCGCGATCTGCCGATTCGAGTGTCCCAGAGCGACGAGCCTCAGCACCTCCACCTCACGCCCGGTCAGCCCGGCAGGCCAAGGTGCCCGTCGTTTCGTCCGATGCCCGGCCGCCGTCAACACGGCCTCGACCGCTTCCGTGTCGAACCGTCCGGCTCCCGCGTCGTGGCGCATCCGAACGGCCGCATCTTCCGCAGTGAGTGGCTGCCGGTGCGGCCGGGGCTCGCGTAGCCGCTGATAGGTCTCTGCCGCCGCGAGGATGCGCGCCGCGTCGCTCAGGTCGGCAGCGCGGACACCACTGGGGTAGCCGGAGCCGTCGAGCCGTTCACGATGCGTTTGGGCGAGCGCGACGACCGACTCCAATCCGCCGACACGACTGAGGATCCGCCCAGTCAGGTACGGATACAACCGGACCCGCTCCCACTCGGCGGTGGTGAGGGGGCCGGGTTTCTCCCAGATCTGATTGGGCACACCCATGCGCCCCAGTCCGTGCACCAACCCGGCGCGGTAGAGGAGTTCGATCTCCTCCGAGGGTAGCTTTCGGTACCGACCCGCGGCCGCCGCCAGATCGGCGACATTCCGCGAATGCCCCAGCAGGAAAGGACATTTGAGATCGACGAAATCGGCCATCGCACGCAGCAGTTCGTCCAGCTCGGGTCCACTCGAGAAATGGTCGCGATCCGGTGCCTGAGCCAGAGCCGCCGACCAGGCATCCTGTTCGAGCACGCCCGCGGTGATCTCGGCCGCAGCCTCTGCGAATGTCTGCACCACTCGCGGGCAGAACTGGGTACCACTGCGCCTTTGTGCCATTGCGACCGCCGCTGCGGGTCCGCTGGTGCGCAAATGCACTTCGGCGACGTCAGCCAGGTGCACGATGTGCATCTCCACGGGAATCGCATCGCCGCGCGCACCGGCCGGCAGCCCTGCGCCGTCCCATCGCTCGAAGGTGAAGGCCAGCATCGTCCCTACTCGGCGATCCAGCCCGATGCGGTCGGACAGGACGCTGGCGGACCCACAATGAGACCGGATGAGCTCGGACATCTGCCGGCGCGCCGTGAACAGGAACGCGGCGGCACGGAGGCTGCGCTCCGCATGAGGGAGCCCGCGTCCGACATGACTCATCAGCAGGCGCAGGAATGGCAATCCGGTCATGTCGACCGAGTAGGTGTCGGCGCGGAAGGCGATGTCGTCGCCGAACATGCGCGCCAGTTCGTGTGAGTCCGCGTGGCAGCCGATCCAGGCGACCAGGTTCGAGTAGTACACGACGGCTCGCTGTTCGGAGTTCAGTCCCATCCGATCCGCGATACGAGTGGCGATCACGGCTGAACGCAGCATGTGTTCCATCGGCTGACCGAGACCGAGGTCGATCGCAAGCGACAATGCGGCGACCAGTTCGGCTCGCCGCGGACCGTCACCGGTGGTCGCCATGGTTTCAGTGTCCTCGGGGGAGGGGTTCCGGGTGCGGAAGATGAGGCAGCGGCCCCATGACGCTGCGGCACACGCGGCGCACGATCGAAGTACCCGCAATCCTGGGAGGACGATCATGATCACCACCCCGCAAGCAGCCGCAGAGCGGTCCTGTGAACTGCCCCGTGTCTCCGGAGAACGATTCGCCGGCTTTGCAGTGATCGGTGCCCCGTTCGCGAGCGGCCACTACCTCGCGCTGCGCAGATTCCCCACCAACTCCATCGGTGACGGCTATACGTCCGTATGGCACCGCGACCCGGACGGGGCACGGACCGTCTACAGCGACGTCCCGCCCGAACTGAGCTGTCCTCGGTTCCTGGGCCAGGCGCTGAGCCGGACCGAGCAGACCGATGTTCGCGCCGAGTGGACCGGCCCGACCGACCTGCACGTCACGGCCGGTAACGAGCTCGAATGGGATCTGCGGATGACCACGTCGCCGTCGACCACCGCTATGAACGTCGCGGGCAGGCTGATGCCGGACGCCCTGTGGCACAGCCCCGCGGTGTTGGCGGCGATGGGACGTGTCGCGGGACCGATGCTCGGCGTCGGCAAGGTTCGGCTCGGTGGACACGTTCCGAACGGTCAGTGGTTCCGGGCCAACCCGCGTCAGCTGTGGACAGCGCATACCGTGCGCGCGGTGGTCGGCGGGTCCGAGCTCGGCTCCGACGGTCCACTCGCCGAGCAAGCGGCATTCGGCGATTTCTGGCTTCCGCAGCGTGCGCTGTTCGCGACGGTGCAGGCGTGGTTCGAACCGTTCGATGACCGACGTCATCTCGCGGCGCGTCCCCAAGTGGAGCGTTCATCCGGCGACCGGTGATCTGTCGGGCAACACTGTCGCTTCCTTCGCGCGATCGACGTCGCGGTGTAGAGGTAGACGCTCGGTTAATACGGGTTGACGTTTCCAGCAGTAACAGCCTCATCCTCGGTGAGGAAGGATCGCCTGCGGCGAAATCCACAGTTCCTCGGGCAGGTCACAAGGTTTCAGCGAAAGCCACCGCAATTCGGGGGTAAATGACACACAATGAATTTCGGCAACGAGTAGCAAGTGAGAAAGGCGCTTGAAGGTCCACCGCCCCCCGCTCCGGTCTGATTGAAAGCTGCGGGAGGCCTGGCTTTTTCGGGATGCGCGATGATCGAAGCAGTCTTGGGAATCCATGCGAGGGACTACGAGCCCGTCGAGGCTCGATCCGGACCGGCTGTATGTATCGACGACGACACAGGCGGCGGCGGTGTGGAGCTCGGGAGGCTGCTTGCGGTTGCGACGTTGACATCTGCGCAAGCTGCACTGCTCATCACGGATGTGGTCGACCAGCTCGAGCTGGCGTACGGCCGGGGCCGTCACCCGACCGGTCTCCGAGGCGATGCCGTGATGGTTTCCGAGAGTGGACAACTCACGATCGAGTGCACCGGGAAGGCCGGCCCCTGGGACGACGTGCAGGATGCGGTGGCGGGCCTGCTCCGGCAGATCGCGACGAACTGCCGCGGCGCGGTACTTGCCAACCGAGTGGACGAGTCGATTTCCGAGTCATCGGACCTCGTCGGCCTGGCACGACGGGTCCGCCACGCTGCCGCAACGGAATTCGACCCGGCCGAGGTGGGACGGAAGCGGCGCCAGCTTGCCGCGCTCGTCTCGGCAGTACGGGGACGCGCCCTTCCGGATGAGCCGGTGGCGGATCGGCCGGACGCGCCGGTCCGGCCGCTCCTGGCGACCGGAGCCACTCTCGCCTCGAACGGCTGGCGTCCACCTGCAGGGAAGGTGTGGCATCGTAAGAAAAGACGACCGTCGCGGCGACGAGGGG
>NZ_JAUZMZ010000187.1:0-8581 GCF_036327435.1 Rhodococcus chondri
CGCCCGCACAGTTCAAATCGTCGGCGGCCTCATGCTGATGGCCGTCGGCATCGCTCTCGTCACCGGCGCGTGGGACCTGTTCGTGTCCTGGGTGCGTGACGCATTCATCTCGGAAGTAGTGCTCCCCATATGACGGCGACCGACACCTCTACCCCCGCATCGCAGCCCCGCCCGCCGAAGCAGAATTTCGGTGGCCGGGTGGTGGCCTCGGTGCGCAACACGTGGCGTGGCCTGACGTCGATGCGCACGGCGCTGGTGCTGCTGTTCCTGCTGGCGTTGGCCGCGATCCCCGGGGCGCTGCTTCCGCAGCGCAGCCTCAATGCCGGAAAGGTCGACGAGTACATCGCGGCCCGCCCGACCCTGGGTCCCCTGATGGACCGGCTCGAGCTGTTCGACGTGTTCGGCAGCTTCTGGTTCACGGCGATCTACGCGTTGCTGTTCATTTCGCTCATCGGCTGCATCCTGCCGCGTTGCCTCGAGCATTTCCGGGCGCTGCGCACACCGCCGGTTTCGGCGCCACGCAACCTGAGCCGATTGCCGCATCACTTCGACACGGTGGTCGACGACGTGCCCGCGGACGTGGTTGCACGGGTGCGCGGCGAACTGCGCGGGTGGCGAGTCGTCGAGCGCGCGGGCGGACCGCGGGCGCACGACGGGGAGCTGACCCTCTCGGCCGAGAAGGGATATCTGCGCGAGGCCGGCAACCTGCTGTTCCACATCTCCCTGGTGGCCCTCCTCGCGACGGTGGCTCTCGGCAAACTCTTCGGCTACGAAGGCCAGCGCATCCTCGTCGCCGACGGCGAGGAGTTCTGCACGACGTCGCCCGCGGCGTTCGACTCGTTCATCGCGGGTATCGAACTCGACGGCACCGGCCTGACGCCGATGTGCGTGCGAGTGCACGACTTCACCGCCGACTACCTCGACAGCGGCCAGGCCGAGATGTTCACATCGAATATCGAATACCAGTACGGCGATGACCTGCAGACCAACACCTGGCGCGACGAGCAGCTGAAGGTGAACCATCCGCTACGGGTCGGCAGCGACCGCGTCTACCTGCAGGGACACGGATACGCGCCGACATTCACGGTGACCTGGCCCAGCGGGGAGACCCGCACCGAAACGCTGCAGTTCGCCCCCGAGGACGCGACGACCTTCCTCAGTAGCGGCGCGATGCGTTTCGATCCGCCCGGGGGCATGTACCCCGACGCCGACGAACGGCGCAAGAACCAGATTGCGATCGAGGGGCTGTTCGCCCCCACCGCGGCATTCCACGGCACCCTGCTGTCGTCGGCCTTCCCGGCGATGCTCGACCCGGCTGTCGCCGTCGACATCTACAAGGGTGATGCCGGATTGGACACCGGAAGTCCGCAGTCGCTGTTCTCTCTGAACAGTGAGCTCATCAATCAGGGCCGGCTCGTCAAGCAGGACCGCGTGAACCTGCGGCCCGGGGAGAGCACCACGCTGCCCGACGGGGTGGAGGTTCGTTTCGACGGGGCCACGGATTTCGTGAACCTGCAGGTCTCGCACGATCCGGCGCAGCAGTGGGTCCTCGTCTCGGCGATCTCCATGATGATCGGACTGCTGGTGTCGCTCCTGGTCAAGCGACGCAGGATCTGGGTGCGCGTCTATCCGGCCGGTACAGTGTCCGAGGACGAACGACGAAGCGTAGTAGAACTCGGTGGACTGGCCCGCACCGATCAGGCCGGCTGGGGCGACGAGTTCGATCGGCTGGTAGCCCGCCTCCTCGGCGACCGGGCTGCGGGCAGCCAGGTTGCGAACGACGACACGGCCGCGACCACGGCGGCACAGGAGAAGAACAGATGACACTGAACGAAACGCTCGCGCAGTACAGCGACTGGGCCTTCGAATCGGCATTCGCGGTGCTGGTGCTGGCATTGATCCTGCTGGTCGCCGAGTACGCGACCCACCGCGTCGACCTCGTCTCCGAACGCGAACTCGTCGCCAGCGGTGCGCGCCGGTCGGACCCGTCGATCGACGTTCCTGCCGACGCTGCGCCGGGACGGGTCGAGCAGCGGCAGGGTCGCACCACATCCGAGCGGCTGGGCAACATGGGGCGCGCACTGGTGGTCGTCGTGGCTGCGCTGCAGATCGCCTCGATCGTGATGCGCGGCTTCGCCACCGAACGGTTTCCGCTCGGCAACATGTACGAGTTCGTGGCGATGGCGTGTGCGGCCGCGATCGTGTTCGGCCTGGTGATGCTCCGTAAACCCACCTACCGCATCATGTGGGTGTACGTGCTGGTGCCGGTGCTGATTCTGATGTTCCTCGCGGCGACCGTGCTGTACGCCGACGCCGCTCCCGTCGTGCCCGCGCTGCGCTCGTTCTGGCTGCCCATCCACGTCACCATCATCAGTGTCGGCAGCGGCATCTTCCTGGTGTCGGGGGTCGCGAGCATGCTGTTCCTGCTGCGCATCCGCTTCCCGAAGGGCAAAGCGGCCACCGGTGTGCTCGCGGGGATCGCCCAGCGACTGCCCGACGCGCAGACGCTGGATCGCCTCGCCTACCGCACGACGATCATCGGGTTCCCGCTGTTCGGTGCCGGCATCATCCTCGGCGCCATCTGGGCCGAGGCTGCGTGGGGCCGCTTCTGGGGCTGGGATCCGAAGGAAACCGTTTCGTTCATCACGTGGGTGGTCTACGCGGCCTATCTGCACGCTCGCGCGACCTCCGGCTGGCGCAACACGCGCGCCGCGTGGATCAACATCGCGGGTTTCGTGGCGATGCTGTTCAACCTGTTCATCATCAACATGGTGGTCTCGGGCCTGCACTCGTACGCCGGACTCAACTGACCCTGCTATCGTCCTGGCGTCGCAAACGTCTGCCGGGGGGAGCATGCGATGGGGGAAGAAGCGGGCCGGGGATCCGGTATACGGGGTTTCCGGGTAGCAGCGCCTTCGGCGCGGGATCTGGACGCGTCGCTGCTCGTCCGGCGGGTCGAGCCGGCGCCGAAGCGAGGATGGCGCCGGGCGGTCTTCCAGGCGACGGCAGGGAAGGTGAACGTCGGCGACAGCGTGCGCGAGCGTGAGCGCCGGAACCTGGCCGACCAGGTTCGGGTGCCGCTGCACGGGTGCTACCGGATTGCGCTGCTCAGTCTCAAAGGCGGGGTCGGCAAGACGACCACCACTGTGACGCTCGGCTCGACATTCGCGGCTCTGCGCGGTGACCGCGTCATCGCGGTCGACGCCAACCCGGATCGTGGCACCCTCAGTCAGAAGGTGCTTGCCGAAACGTCGGCGACCGTCCGAACACTGCTGCGCGACGAGTCGCGGATCGGCAGGTACGGAGACGTGCGGGCCTACACCTCTCAGAACGCGCATCGACTCGAGGTGCTGGCATCCGATACCGATCCGGCGGTGTCCGAGGCCTTCAGCGGAGCGGACTACGAACGGACGCTGGGCGTTCTCGAGCGGTTCTACAGCATCGTCCTCACCGACTGCGGTACCGGCCTCATGCATTCCGCGATGAGTGCGATCCTCGAGAATGCCGATGCTCTGGTGGTGATCAGTTCAGGGTCTGTCGACGGCGCGCGCAGTGCCTCCGCGACGCTGGACTGGCTCGATGCCCACGGTTACCGCCGGCTCGTCGAACACTCGATCGCGGTGGTCAACGCCGTTCGTCCACGCGCGGGCAAGGTGGATCTCGATCGGTTGATCGGCCACTTCGAACAAAGATGCCGTGCGGTGCACGTCCTGCCGTTCGATCCGCACCTGGAAGAAGGCGCGGAAGTGGATCTGGAGCGGTTGCAGCCGCGAACTCGGCGGGCCCTTCTCGGGCTTGCCGCGGACATGGCCGGCGACTTCGCGCAACCGGCGCATCGGGGGTTGCCGGTCGACGGCGCGACCCGGCGGCCGGGCGCCTAGTCGACGCCCCCTTTGTCCGGCCCCGGTGTGCCGTCCCCGCGCCGCTTGTGAACTTCGCGGTCGACCTTCCAGAGGAACTCCGGATCGTCGTCCGGTCCGACGACGCGGGTGGACGGGCGGTTGAGGTCGGGTCCGAACCCCTTCCACAGCAGCACGGCAAGCGTCACCGCACCGATGATCGCCAATAGGTAGAGCACCATGCACCTCCTAGCTGTGGTCAGGCGCCGACGCAGGGAGCAGGGCGTCGTGCGGTCCTGGTTCCACCAGTCTATGTGGCCGGTCTACCGGACCCGGTCGACCGGGGTGCAGGGATCGGAATCGGCAGGACTCGGGGATGTTCGGGACGGTGCGTCCGGATCCGATTCCGGAGATCGGAGGCGGACGTCCGTGAGGTGACGCAGGTGCGGCCGGTTCGCGGATCAGCGAGTGGCTTCGGTGGTGAGAGACCGCAGCAGTGCGAGGACCTCGGATTCGCGGAAGCGGCGGTGGCCGCCGGGTGTGCGCAGCGAACCCAGCCGTCCGGCGTGTGCCCACCGGGTGACGGTCTTGGGATCCACGTGGAAGAGGGCGGCGACCTGGCCAGGGGTGAGCAGGGATTCCCGTGTGCCGTTGAAGGTGGGTGCGCTCATTTCTGATTTCCTCCCGTTTGATTCGTCGTGATCGGGTTGTTCGATCGACTTGTCCCAGTCATGTTGGCATCGAACCCCCTGGTTGCTCGAACGGTCAGCGGTTGGTAAAGCGGAAGTAATAGACAAAACGGACGAGATTTCCCCGTGCGCCGGAGACGGTGAGCCGGGTCCGTGTGCGGCCGACGGTTACCCTGAACGGGTGAACGACGAACACCCGAACGCCTCCTCGGATAACCGCTCCGACCGCAGTCGAAACACCCCGCCACGGGACCCTGCACGCGCCGGCTCCGCGAAGGCGGCACCGGACTCCGGTAAGAGCTCGCTGGCGCGCGACGTCGCGCTGTATTCGCTTGCGCGGCTCGCGCTCGTCGTCGTCCTCGC
The DNA here is from genome assembly GCF_036327435.1 of Rhodococcus chondri. Lineage (NCBI taxonomy): Bacteria > Bacillati > Actinomycetota > Actinomycetes > Mycobacteriales > Nocardiaceae > Rhodococcus > Rhodococcus chondri. The sequence continues at coordinate 4,892 of NZ_JAUZMZ010000187.1, forward strand.
CGTCGTCATCATCTTCGTTCCGCGCCTGTTCGGGGTCGATATTCCCCTGCTCATCGCCGCGCTGTTCGCCGTTCTGATCGCCCTGCCGCTCTCGCTGGTGCTGTTCGCGCCCCTGCGGCGCCGGGTCAACGAAGGTATCGCCACGGTCGACGAGCGCCGTCGGGCCGCACGCGCAGATCTCGAGGGCCGACTCCGCGGCGAGGACGGGAAGTGACCGATGGCAGTCCGGATGTCGTCGATCGCAGTACCTCCCGCGACTGGGTCGACAACGCCGTCCGTCTGATCGAAGCCGACGCGCAGCGCAGCGCCGATACTCATCTGCTGCGCTACCCGCTGCCGTCGGACTGGGGTGTACAGCTCTACCTCAAGGACGAATCGACGCATATCACCGGCAGCCTCAAGCACCGGCTGGCACGGTCGCTGTTCCTGTACGGGCTGTGCAACGGCTGGATCGACAAGGGCACCCCGATCATCGAGGCGTCGTCCGGTTCCACGGCGGTGAGCGAGGCGTACTTCGCGCAGCTGCTCGGCCTCGAGTTCGTCGCCGTCGTGCCACGCCGGACGTCGCCGGCCAAGGTCGCATTGATCGAGGCGCAGGGCGGCCGGTGCCACTACATCGACAGACCACCGGAGATCTACACCGAAGCACATCGCCTCGCCGACGAGCTCGGGGGATGTTTCATGGATCAGTTCACCAACGCCGAACGTGTCACCGACTGGCGCGGAAACAACAGCATCGCCGAATCCATCTACTCGCAGATGCGGTTCGAGCCGCATCCGGTTCCCGACTGGATCGTGGTAGGCGCGGGTACCGGCGGTACCAGCGCCACCATCGGCCGGTACGTCCGCTATCGGCGTCACCACACGCGGCTCGTCGTCGTCGACCCGGAGAATTCGGCGTTCTTCGGCGGATACGAAAGCGGCGCTGCCGATTACGCCACCGGTATGCCGTCGCGGATCGAGGGTATCGGCAGGCCGCGCGTCGAACCGTCGTTCGTACCGCAGGTCGTCGACCGGATGGTGCGGGTGCCCGATGCCGCTTCTATCGCCGCCATGCGACACGGGAGCGACGTACTCGGCAGGCGGGTGGGCGGGTCTACCGGCACCAATCTGTGGGGTGCGTTCGGGCTGATCGGCGAGATGATTGCCGAGGGCCGGCGGGGCAGTGTCGTGACCCTGCTGTGCGACGGCGGCGAACGCTACACCGACACGTACTTCTCCGACGAGTGGCTGGCAGCGGAGGGTCTCGATACGACGGCATCGACGGCCATCCTCGAGGCGTTCGCGGCAACCGGCAAGTGGAACCCGCTCGGGTAGCAGACACCGCCCGAAAAAGTGTCAATCCAGGTTGACGCATCCCGGTTTGTCAACCTACATTGACAGTATGAGTGAAGCCACCACCCTCGCCGCTGCGGCCGCGGGTTCCGACCCCGCCGAGGGGCTCCGAGCCGTCCGGGCCCTGCGTCGCCTCCTGGAACGCCTCGAAGCGATCCAGGTCGAGAACGCCCGCAACCAAGGTTGGTCGTGGCAGGCAATCGCCGACTCACTCGAAGTGAGCAGGCAGGCCGTCCATCAGAAACACAGCCGGAAGCGCAGGTAGACACTATGTTCGAACGTTTCACCGACAGTGCCCGCGCCGCCGTCGTCGCGGCGCAGACCGAAGCCCGCCGACTCCGTGCCGCCGAAATCGATGTACCGCACGTTCTCGTCGGGGTGCTCGTGGTCGCCGACGAACCGCTCCGCCTCCTCCTCGCCGACGTCGGCCTCACGATCGACGGCATCCGCTCCGAACTTGCGGCCCGATCCCGCGGTGAAGAGCTCGGGACGGACGACGCGGCCGCGCTCGAGGCCATCGGCATCGATCTCGACCAGGTGCGGGCGCGTCTCGAGGAGACGTACGGAGAGGGAGTCCTCGACCGGCCCGCCGCGCGGGACCGCCGCGGTCGTTTCGGCGACCTGTTCGGCGATCACATTCCCTTCACCAGGGACGCCAAGAAGGTGCTCGAACTGTCGCTGAGGGAGGCGATCGCACGTCACGACCGGGTGATCCGGGCCGAGCACATCCTGCTCGGGGTGTTGCGCAGTGACGAACCGCGGAGCACCGCACTGATCGAAGCGCACCTGACGCGCGAGGAGCTGCGCCGGGTCCTGGCCACGCACCTGGACGCCGCAGCCTGAGTCACTCCCGTCACAACGGGATCGTGTGTCACAGTTGCACTATGATTTCACTGATCTTGCGACTGGTTATCAATGCCGTGGCGCTGTGGGTCGCAGCCAAGGTGGTGACCGGCATCGACATCGTGGGCATGAACGGCTCGTTCACCACCGATACCGCTATCTCCCTGCTCGTCCTCGCGGTGATCTTCACGCTCGTCAACGCGCTCGTCAAACCCATCGTCAGTCTGCTCTCGCTACCGCTGGTGATCCTCACCCTGGGCCTGTTCACGCTCGTCATCAACGCCCTGATGCTGTGGCTGACCGCGTGGCTGAGCAGCTTCACCGACTACGGGCTCACGGTCGCCGGGTTCTGGGCCGCGATCTGGGGCGGGCTCATCATCGCGATCGTCAACTTCCTCCTCGGCCTGGTCGTGCCCGACCGCGGTTGATCGCGACCAACCGCGGCGCTCAGCCGAACGCCAGCCCCACGGCCGTCGCGACTGCCCACACGAGCATGGCGATGCCCGAGTCGCGCAGCGCCGGAACGAGGTCGAGACCGAGGGCGCCGGCTCGGATCGGCGCGTGCGCGCGCACCGCGAACGGGGCCGCGAGCAACCCGGCCGCGGCCCAGGGGGTGACCGCGACGAGCGCCACCGTGATCGCGAACGGCAGGACCATCAACGTCAGATGCAGGGTGCGGGTGCGTGGGTCGCCGAGCCGCACCGCAAGAGTTCGTTTCCCGCTCTCCGCGTCGGTGGGGATGTCGCGCAGGTTGTTGGTCACCATCACCCCGGTCGAGAAGGAACCCACCGCCACGGCGCATCCGACGCCGGCCCAGTCGATACGTCCGGCCTGCACGAACTGGGTGCCGAGCACCGCGACGAGACCGAAGAACACGAACACCGCGACCTCACCGAAACCGCTGTAGCCGTAGGGCATTCGACCGCCGGTGTAGTACCAGGCCGCGACGATGCACACGGCCCCGACGAGCAGCAGCCACCACGCGGTGGTGAGCGCGAGGGCCACCCCCGCCACCGCGGCGATCCCCAGGGAGACGAACGCGGCCCGTTTGACCGCCGACGGCGCCGCGAGTCCGGCACCGACGAGCCGCAGCGGCCCGACGCGGTCTTCGTCGGTGCCGCGCACGCCGTCCGAGTAGTCGTTGGCGTAATTGACGCCGATGATCAGGCCCAGCGCGACTCCCAGCGCGAGTAGCGCCTTCCACCAGACTGCTTCGCCGAGCGCGGCGGCGACCCCGGTACCGGCGGCGACGGGAGCGATTGCATTGGGGAGGGTGCGAGGACGGGCGCCTTCGAGCCATTGACCAGCGGTTGCCATGCACCGATCTTCGCACTCCGATCGAACCGGTTGTGCACGGCGCCGGTCGGCGCGGCGTCTACCGGCCGGAGAACCGCTGGACGAGGGTACGCCGGTCGACCTTCCCCGGCCCCCGCAGCGGCAGCGCATCGACGATGTGCAGCTCCCGGGGCGCCGCGGTCGGGTCCAGCGTCGCTGCCGTGTGCTCGCGGAGGT
>NZ_JAUZMZ010000188.1:0-8474 GCF_036327435.1 Rhodococcus chondri
ACCCTCGCCACGCCCGACGGGCGCGAGCTGGTGCACGATCTGACGTGGCGGCTCGGGCCGGGGGAGCGGATCGGCCTGGTCGGCGTCAACGGTTCGGGGAAGACCACGCTGCTGCGCACCATCGCGGGCGACCTGGAGCCGGCGACCGGACGCCGCATCGAAGGGAAGACCGTCGAGATCGGCTGGCTGCGCCAGGAACTCGACGATCTGCCCACCGATATGCGGGTGCTCGATGCCGTGAAGGACGTCGCGGAGCGGATCACGTTGGGCGACAAGGAGGTCTCGGCCGGACAGCTGGCCGAGCGCCTCGGCTTCACGCCGGCCCGGCAGCGCACGCCCGTCGGCGACCTGTCCGGCGGCGAACGTCGTCGGCTGCAGCTGACGCGGGTGCTGATGGCCGAACCGAACGTGTTGTTGCTCGACGAGCCCACCAACGACCTCGACATCGACACCCTCCAGCAACTCGAGGATCTGCTCGACAACTTCGCCGGGACGCTCGTGGTGATCAGCCACGACCGGTACCTGATCGAGCGGATCTGCGATTCGACGTGGGCGCTGTTCGGCGACGGCAAACTCACCAACCTGCCCGGCGGCATCGAGGAGTACCTGCGACGCCGCGCGGCCATGGGCGACGGTGACGTGCCGTCGGTGGCGTCGACGATGTCGAAGAGCGGTGCGGAAGGCGGCGCATCCGCGTCGAAGCGCGACGGTGCCGCCGACCGCGCGTCCCGCAAGGAGCTGTCGCGGCTCGAGCGGGCGATCGCCAAGCTCGACGACCGGGAGGCGAAGCTGCATCTGCAGTTGGCGGACGCGGCAACCGATCCCGAGCGGCTCCAGAAGCTGGACGCGGAATTGCGTCAGGTGGTGGCGGAGAAGGAATCCGCCGAGGAGCAGTGGATGGAGCTCGCCGAAGAATTGGGCTGATCCGGGTCTTGACCTCGAGTCGACTCGAGGTCGCACGATGGGCGATGTCAGACGAATCGCTCATCAGGAGGATCCATGTCCGTCACCGAAACATCCCGCACGTCATCGGTTTTGTCGTGGTCACGAGAGGTTGGCCGGCCCACCGCTGTCGCCGTCTCGGTAACCGCGGCGCTCGTCGTCAACCTGGCTCTGTGGCTGATCGGTCTCGCGGCCGGCGGCTCCTTCGCGCACACGAATGCCGGAGTTACCCAGAGCGCCGCGCCGGGCGGTGTGGTGCTCATGACCGTCGTACCCCTCACCCTCGGTCTCGGCGTGGCCGCGCTGCTGAGCCGGTGGTGGGCGGGATTCATCCGTGTCGCTCAGATCGTCGGGGCAGCTTTGCCCCTCGCGACGATCGCCGGAACGCTCGATGCGGACTTCGACGGGGCCAGCACCGTCACGCTCGCACTCATGCACGTCGTGATCGCCACCGTGGCCGTCGTCGGTCTCGAGAAGATGCGCGCAGACCGATGAGCAGCAGCCGATGATCCGTGTGGTGAACGGATATCCACCCGCAGCGACGCGTGGATAGATGTCCGTTCACCGCAACGGGTTACAGGCCGAGCAGCTTCGAGATGATCTCGTTCATGATCTCGGTGGTGCCGCCGCCGATACCGAGCACGCGGGCGTCGCGGAAGTGGCGCTCGACTTCGCTTTCGCGCATGAGCCCGATGCCACCGGCGAGCTGAACCGCTTCCATGACGGCCTGGTCGCACACCTTCACGGCGTTGTTCTTCGCCATCGACGTCTCGAGGAGCATGCCCTCACCGTTGACCCACCGTTCCGCCACCGACCGGCAGAAGGTTTGCGCGGCAGTGATTTCGGTGGCCAGATCGGCGAGGCGGTGACGCACGACCTGACGCTTGGACAGCGGCCGGCCCATCGTCTCGCGGGACTTGACCCACTCGACGGTCAGGTCGAAGCAGCGCTGCGCCGTCGCGACGGCCTGGAAGGCCAGAGACAGCCGCTCACCCTGGAACTGCTGCGCGATCTGGCCGAAGGCCGAGTTCTCGGCACCGATGAGGTTGGCGACCGGCACGCGCACGTCGTCGTAGAACAGCTCGGCGGTGTCGGAGCACAGCCAGCCCATCTTGTCGAGCTTGCGCGAGACGGTGAAACCCGGTGTGTCGGTGGGCACGACGATCAGCGAGATGCCGCCCGCGCCGGCATCTCCGGTGCGCACCGCGGTGGTGACGAAGTCGGCGCGGGTGCCCGAGGTGATGTAGAGCTTGGAGCCGTTGATGACGTACTCGTCGCCGTCCCGGCGCGCGGTGGTGCGGATGTTCGCGACGTCGGAGCCACCACTGGGTTCCGAGATGGCGAGCGCGCCGATCATCGCACCCTCGAGTGCGGGCCGCGCAAACCGATCGATCAGGTCGGTGTTGCCCGATGCGACGATGTGGGGGGTGGCGATGCCGTGGCTGAACAGCGCCGAGATCAGGCCCGACGAACCGCCGGCAAGGATGATCTCCTCGAGGATGGCGAGCATGTCGAGTGCGTTGCCGCCCGAGCCGCCGTGCTCCTCCGCGACGGATGCCCCGAGCAACCCGGCGTCGGCGGCCTTACGGTGCAGCTCGCGGGGAATGGCGCCCTCGCGTTCCCACGTGTCGAGGTGCGGAAGGATCTCCTTCCGGGTGAAGTCCGCGGCGAGTTGCCGCAGGGCCTTGCGCTCGTCGGTGTCCCAGCGCACGATTTCGGTGGTGGTCATGGTCATTCGCCCTTCCAGACGGGTGCGCGCTTCTGCATGAAGGCCATGACGCCTTCGAGGGTGTCGGCGCTGGTGGTGAGACGTGCGAGAGCCTTTTCGCTCAGCTCCCACGCCTGGTCCTCGGCGGGAATGTGCCCGTCGATGATGCCGCGGGCCACGGTCTTGCTGGACTGCACGGCGAGCGGGGCGCCTGCGGCGACGAGCTCGGCGAGTTCGAGGGCGGTGGCCAGGACATCGGTCCGGGGAACCACGCGGTTGACCAGGCCCCAGCGCAGCGCGTCGTCGGCGGACATCGGCTTGCCGGTCAGGATCAGTTCCATCGCGATCGCGCGGGGAACCGCTTGTCCGATCCGGAATACACCGCCTGCTCCGGCGATCAGGCCGCGGTGCACCTCGGGCAACCCGAACTCGGAGGTTTCGGAGGCGACGACGAGGTCGCTCGCGAGCGCGAGTTCGGTGCCGCCGCCGAGCGCGGTGCCGTTGACCGCGGCGATGACCGGCTTGGAGATGTGGTGCTTGACCACACCGGCGAAGCCCCAGTGCGCGGTCTCGGGCGGAGTGACGCCGTCCGGGCCGGCGGTGCCGAGCGCCTTGAGATCCGCGCCGCCACAGAACACGGACTCGCCTGCGCCGGTGAGGATCACGGCGCGCACGTCGCGGTCGGACTCGGCGCGCTCCCACGCCTCGCCGAGCCCGCGGTGTACGTCGGCGTTGATGCTGTTGGCGGCCTTGGGCCGGTTGATGGTGACGATCAGCGTGTGGTTGCGCTGCTCGACGAGAACGACGGATTCGGTCACGGGTGCTGCTCCTCGGAGGACTCGGTGGCGATGCGGGTGACGACCAGTTGGCCGCCGCGGTCGGTGACGTGCACGGTGGTTCCGATGATGTCCGCGCCGGCGGCGAGGATCTCGGCGCCGGCGGCGTCGGTGTGTCCGGACACGCGCCGGCCGTCGGGTGTCGTACCGACGAGGAAACCGATCGCGGGCGTGCCGTCACGTCCGAATTCCGCGGTGGCGGTGAAGATTGCGACCTCGCCGGTGTAGTCTTCGATCTTCTCGGGCGCGGTCGCGGGAAGCTGGACGGGCTCCGGATCGCCGACGTACCCGTCGGTGTGGGGTGCGCACCCGAGCACCACGACGTGCTGGTAGGTCAGGTAGCCGCCGTTGCCGTGGACGAGCGCGAGCTCGCCGTCGCGGCGGAGCCGGCGCGCGACCGCTACGACCGAGTGCAGCGTGTAGCTGTTGAGCGGCCCACCGAAGAACGAGTGCCCGCCCGTCACCGACGGAACGGTGTCGCGGGGGAGTCCGAGGTGCTCGATCAGCAGCTTGGGCACCACCGGGAAGCAGCTGTAGGCGTCCACGATGTCGAAGTCGCCGGGGCGCAGATCGGTGCGTTTCAGGGTGCGGCGCAGTGCGTCGTCGAGCGCGGCGGAGTGCCCGAGATCGTCGCGGGCGAGGACGTCCGTGGGATCGGTGGCTCCGGCGCCGCCCCACACGTACAGCATGTGGTCGTCGGCGACACCGAGTTCGCGGGCCACGGCCAGCGATGTGACGACGACCGCGGCGGCCTGATCCACGAACGGCATCGCGTTGAGGAGCAGCGGGTACGGGTCGGTGACGATGCGGTTCCTGGGTCCGACGGTGCGGATGTCCTCGGCGGTACGCAGATCCGGGTTCCACGCCGCGGCGTTGGTGCCCGCGACCTCGGAGAATGCGGCGTACAGCTGCGCGGACCACTCGATCGACTGCTCACGGCTGTCGCCGAGTTCGTGGCTGAGCCGGTTCTCGAACAGTGGATACACGCGGGTGGGCGCGATCATCCCGGCCCGCTGCATGGCGGCGCTGCCCAGGTCGTCGGGATCGAAGGCGGGCGGTCCGCCGGGTGCGCACACCCAGCCGAGTGCGGTGGGGTCGGTGCCGGCCTTGAGCGCGTTGGTCACCGATGCCTGCGCTTCACCGCCGACGAGCAGCGCCAGCCGGCTCGTGCCGGTCGCGATGTCGTGGGCGATGCGGTCGAGGACGGCGGCGGGCCAGTGCCCGCCGATCGGGGTGGTCGAGGTGTGCTCCGGTGTCGCACCGAGGCGCTCGGCCAGCAGGCCCGGCAGGTCGTCGTAGGACCAGCTGGCCGTCTTGATCGCACGAATGGTGTCGATGCGCGCAGCGACGCCGTCGACCCCCGTGTCTGCGAGCGCGCCGAGGGTCGCCTCGTGGATGAGGTCGAGCGGTTCGCGCGGGTCGGCGGGCGCACCGGCGCGTCCGGATCGCAGGTCGCCGACGCCGATCACAACGGGAACGCGGGCAGGGTCTGTCATCGGTGTTCCTTCGAAGTTGCTCGTCGGGAGTGGGGTGACACGCCCGAGTTTAATACGGACTGTTTCAGTCTGTAAATCGGGTCCGAGTCTGGCAGACTGTTTCGCGTGACCGAAGCACCACCGCCCCGACGTCGAGGACGCCCCCGCGACGCGGACCTCGAGGACCGTGTTTTCGACGCGGTCCTGGAGGTGTACTCCGAGACCAGCTGGCGCGGATTCACCCTCGACGCCGTGGGTCGCCGCGCGCGCGTCGGCCGTGCCGCGCTGTACCGACGGTGGAATACCAAGGACGAACTGCTGGTCCAGGCACTCGAGGCCCGCAGTCCGCTGCCGGTGCCCATCGACACCGGCGCACTGCGGTCGGATCTGGTCGAGCTCGCGAAGCAACTGTTGAGCGGCTACCGCACCACCTCGGGTCTGGTCAGCCTGCGGGTTGCGCTCGACGCCCGGGTCAATCCCGAATTGCTCGCGCGGCTCACCGCGACGCTCAACCGCAGCCGGGTACTCGCGGCGCGCACCATCGTGCACCGCGCGGTCGAACGCAACGAGCTGCCCGCCGGCACGTCCGTGACGTTGCTGCTGGAAATGGTCACCGGCGCGGTCCTGAGCCACGCGCTGTTCGCGCTCACCACACCGGCGCCGGCCGACGACGACACCTACGCGGAGATGCTCGTCGAAGCCACCGTGCACGCGCTTCGTCTCACCGCGCCGGCGTCGGAACCGAAAACGAACAGGACGGCGTAACCGAACTGCAATCGAGGTGACCTACCGGTTCTCGAATCGGAGGCTCTTCGTCACCTTTCCCGGCTAGCCTGGCAAGGGCACCGACAGGTGCGCGGTAGCGGGAGGTCAACGATGGATTTGGAGGCGGTCCGGGAGATAAAGCGGCTCAAGTACCGTTACGCGCGGGCGCTCGATACGAGATCCTGGGCCGAACTTGCCGACACGCTGGTACCCGAAGCGACCGCGGTCTACGGGGAGTATCTCAGTTTCGAATCACGCGACGCCTTCATCAACTTTCTCGAGAGCACGCTCGGCGCCCACATGCTCACCGAACACCACTGCAGTCATCCTCAGATCGAGATCTCCGAGGACGGCGCCACCGCGACAGGGATCTGGCTGCTCGCCGACACCGTGATCGTGCCCGAGGACAAGATGTTCCTGCGCGGCTCGGCGTACTACCACGACCGGTACGTGCTGTGCCCGGACGGACAGTGGCGCATATCCCAGACCGGATACGAAAGAAACTGGGAGACTGCGATTTCCCTCGAGGACCTGCCGTCGTTCCGGCTCACCACAAATCAGTGGTCGAAGATGCGTCAGCCGCCGCGCGCCTCCTGAGGCGGGTCCGCGCAGCAGCACGGAGGCCACAGCACGGAATGCACGGCCGAGATCGGGGACGTTCGAAAGGGAAGGGCGCCGAATGCCGACACCCTACGAAGGCAATCTTCATCGCGCGGGTGCGCTGCCTTATCTCACCGTTGCCCGCGCGCGGGACGCAATCGACTGGTATGTAAGAGCTTTCGGTGCAACTGTGGTGGGGGATCCGATCGTCATGGACGACGGCCGGATCGGCCACGCCGAATTGAACTTCCCCTCCGGGATGGTCTATCTCGCCGACGAATTCCCGGAGATGGGACTCACCGCCCCCGTCGGCGGTGCCACATCGGTGAGTCTGATGCTGCCCGTGGACGACACCGACGCCGTACTCGCCCATGCCCGTGAGGCCGGCGGGACCGTCGAACGGTGGATCACCGAGAGCAACGGGCACCGCAACGCGACGCTGATCGACCCCTTCGGGCACCGCTGGATGCTCGCGGGCCCTCTCACCGGCGGGCCTGCCACCGACACCCAGTAGCACCGACACGCAGTAGCATGCGCGCGTGGCCGAGAACCCGCATCGCAGCGATTTCCCCGACGTCCGCGCGTGGATCCGGGCCCTTCCCGCACTCGGCGCGACCGTCGCGCCATCTCATCCACCCACCCGGACCCCGCAGGAGCTGTTCTTGCAGTGGTTTGGCGATGCCGTCGACGCCGCACTGCCCGAACCGCACGCGGCGACACTGTCCACCGTCGACGCAGACGGGCTGCCGGACGCTCGTACGCTGCTGCTCAAGGACGTCACCGATGACGGCTGGTGGTTCTCGGGCGACGACCGCTCGCCGAAAGGCCGGCAGCTCGCGAGTACGCCGGCCGCGGCGCTGACCCTCTATTGGCGCGAGCACGGCCGGCAGGTCAGGGTGCGCGGCCCCGTGCGCGCGGGCGACCCCGAGCTGTGTGCCCGCGACTACCGCGAGCGTTCCCCGCTGGCGCGGGCCGTGGCCGCGACCGGACGTCAGAGTGAGGTGCTCACCGACCCTGCCGACTACGAATGCGTTGTCCGCGAACGCCTGGACACGCTCGAGGCCGACCCGTCGTGGGTGTCGCCGCACTGGCAGACGTGGTGCATCATGCCCGCGGCCGTCGAATTCTGGCAGGCCGACCCCGGTCGCCGACACCACCGGCTGCGTTATCGGCGCGACGGTGACGGGTGGCTCTGCGACGAGCTCTATCCCTGAACGTCTCTATTCGACGGGAGAGCCGGCGAACCCATCCGCAGCGACTCGGTACCGGAACCCCGACCGAGTGGCCGTGACGACGAGTTCTGACCGCGGCGCCGTCGGCATCATCGACCGTCTCCACGGCGCGGCGACCGGGAAGGCACCGACCGCTGCCGAGTGACCGATGCGCCGGTAGGCTCCCGCCCGTGAACGAGACTTTCATCCGCACACGCGTCGCCGATGGTGTCGGCGAGGTGCAGCTCGACCGGCCGGGCGCCCTCAACGCGCTCGACCAGTCGATGATCCGCGACATGCACTCCGCGCTGCTGCAGTGGCGCGACGACCCCGCGATCACCGCCGTGCTCGTCACCAGCCTGTCCGACCGCGCATTCTGTGCCGGGGGCGACGTCAAGCCGGTGCGCGAAGCCGTCCTGGCCGATGACATGGGCACCGTGCGGGAGTACGACGCGAACGAGTACCGGCTCGACGAACTCGTCGCGACCGACCCGAAGCCGTATCTGGCGCGGAGCGCCGGCGTGACGTTCGGCGGGGGCGTCGGTATCTCGGTACACGGCGCGGTGCGGGTGGCCACCGAGAAGGCGGTGTTCGCGATGCCGGAGACCGCGTTGGGGTTCGTGCCCGACGTCGGTTCGAGCCATTTCCTGCCGCGGCTGCGCGGTACCACGGCGCGCTGCGACGCCGTCGGTATGTATCTGGGCCTCACCGGTGCCCGGGTGACCGCCGGGGACGCGCTCGCGGTGGGACTGGCCACCCACCATGTGCCGAGCGCGCGCATCGGTGAATTCGCCGACCGGGTCCGCGCCGGGCACTGGCAGGAAGCGCTCGACGAGTTCGTCGAGCCCGGTCCCGCCTCGCATCTGGCCGATCGGTTCACCGACATCGAATGGGTCTTCGGCGACGGCACCGTGCTCGACAGCCTCGGCCGGCTCGA
>NZ_JAUZMZ010000189.1:0-8463 GCF_036327435.1 Rhodococcus chondri
GCCGCCCCGAGCTGTTCGACACGCCGGGTGACGATCGCGACCTCGTCCTCCTCGCTCGCAGGCAGCGGAAGCACGACGGTGTTGAAACGGCGACGCAACGCCGACGACAGATCGTTGACACCGCGGTCGCGGTCGTTGGCAGTGGCGATGACGTTGAAACCCTTCGCGGCCTGCACTTCGGTGTTCAACTCGGGTACCGGCAGCGTCTTCTCGGACAGAATCGTGATCAGCGCGTCCTGCACGTCCGCAGGGATACGTGTGAGTTCCTCGACACGGGCGATGGCACCGTCGCGCATCGCGGTCATCACCGGCGACGACACGAGCGCGGCCGGACTGGGGCCCTCGGCGAGCAGCCGCGCGTAGTTCCAGCCGTACCGGATCGCTTCCTCGGCGGTACCGGCCGTGCCCTGCACCAGGCGCGTGGAGGATCCGGAGATCGCCGCCGCCAGATGCTCGGACACCCATGTCTTCGCCGTACCGGGCACGCCGAGCAACAGCAGCGCGCGGTCGGTGGCGAGGGTCGCGACCGCGACCTCCATCAAGCGGCGCGGACCGACGTACTTCGGGGTGACGACGGTGCCGTCCGACAGTTCACCTCCGAGCAGGTATGTCACCACCGCCCACGGGGACAGCTGCCACGACGGGGGCCGGGGCCGGTCGTCGACCCGCACCAGCGCCGCGAGTTCGTGCGCATACTCCTGTTCGGCGTGTGGACGCAGCAGTGATTGCGTGCCGGTGGCGGATGCGGTGTCGGTCAACTCAACTCCTCGTGAAAGTTCTTGCGCTGGGTCAGAAGGTCGGACGCGGTCACGAAGTGGTGCAGCCGTTCGAGATCGTCGGTTCGGTTCGAGGCGTCGATGAGGAGGTCGACGAGTTCGAACGGCGCCCGGTGGCTCAACAGGGCGATCACCGCGGTGAACAGCTTCGAACCGGGGGCGGTGTGGTACAGCGCGGCCAGTACCCGTTCGGCGATGTCCTGCGGCCACGGCGCCGGAAGTGCTTCGAGCAGTGCGGTTTCGAGCAGGGCCTGCCCGTCTGTCCGATGCAGCCGGTCGAGCAGCACCTGCTGCGGCAACGCGGTAGCGACGCGATCGCCGACGGTACCGTCGCGGTGGAGCAGGGCTGTCGCCCACTGCCCGTCGCGCTGTGACGCGGTCGCCGCGTCCCAGCCGAGCCGTACCGCCTCGTCGAACCCGTCCGGCAGGCGGAGTGTCAGCGCCGCGGCGGGGGAGCCCGCCATCTCGGACCACGTCGCGAGAGGCGCAGACGCCGCGACCGTCCACAATCGGCGTATGTGCTCGTCACGGAAACGTCCGGGGGCGCCGACACCGTCGACGCCGTCGCGGCGCGCCGACTCGTCGAGGATGTCGGGCACAGTGATTTCCAGCGCAGCGACCGGCAGTCCGGCGGCGTCGACCCGCATCCAGTCTCGTGCGCGCTGCGCCATCCGCTGCGCGAACGCCGAGTGCGGAAGCCGGCGCAGCATTCGGCACGCCGCCTCGCGAACCTTGCTGCTGCGGTCGTCGAGTGCCGATTCGAGCAGTGGCTCGTCGTGGTCGCCGAGACCGTCGGACAGCGCCTCGACGAACGTCAGCCGGTGCGCGGCCGGCTCCGATCTCCAGGCGGTCGACAGAACCGCTGCTGCCGCGGCGGGGTCTGCCGCCCGCAGGGCGGTGAACCATCGGCGTCGCGCTGCGGGGGTGGCGTGCAGCCACACGGCGTCGTCCGCGGTATCCGGGGGTACGAGATGTGCCCACTGCGGGTTCTGGGCTGCCAGCCACCGGCCCCGGGCCCCGGTCAACTGCACGAGTTCGTCACGATACGAGGTCGCGGAGGTGGCCGCCCGGTTCAGAAGATCGACCACGTGCTCGTGAGGAATGCGGAAATGAGCTGCGGTAGAAAACCATTCGGCAAGCAGGGGGGATCCGACGACGAGCATGCCCTGCAGCCGATCGACGGCAGCGGCGGGAAGCTCCGGGCGGTCGTCATCGGGTGCCGGTGCCGGCGGCATCGACGGCGCCGGTATCGCCCCGCCGGTGACGAACACCGACTCGAGCGCGGCAGCGCCGAGCAGGACCTGTGCCGGGTCGCCGGTCAGGGACCGCGCGGCCGTACCGGTGTACAGCGAGCCGAGGTCGGGTGCCGAACGCGCGGTACCGAGCAGTGCTGCGGTGGTGAGGGATGCGAGGCCGGTGCCGGTCACAGGGCGAGCTCCGTGTCGCCCGCGAACAGTGACGCCGCAGTGAAGGCGCGGCCGTCCCAGTCGCCGCACACCGTGGCGGGGCGTCCGCCGGCAACGGCCAGCAACCGCCATCGGTCGTCGTCCGCCCCACCGAGCGGCACGGCGCGACCTGCCTGATCCACGAGGGTCCACCGGCCGTCGGCGCAGACCGGAGTCACCGCGGCGAGCAGCATCGGCCACGATCGGATCCACGGATCGGCGGCGAGCGCGTCGGCGTAGTCGTCGAGAGCGGTGTCGAGACCGGTGGCGGGCAGCGCGCCGACCGGTTCGGGGGAACCGTGCTGCGCCCCGAACTGGGCGCGCAGCGGTGCCGATCCCGGATAGAAGTGGAGATCCGCAGCGGTTTCCGTGCCGGGCAGTGGGACATCGGTCGGGAACCGTGCGCTGCCGTGCGCGAAATCGAGCAGGACGGCCCACTTTCCGGTGGTGCGGCCGCGAAGCCAGACCTTACGGGTGAACATGCGGCTTTCCTCTGTGATGCGCGCGGCGAGAACCGACCAGCGATCGCGGACCGCGGGGCGTCGTCGCACCTCATCGCTTCTGGTGGAGAATCCCAGGTGCATCTGCACCGTCCGGGCGAGCGGCTCGGGCAGCGCATCGATGTTGCGGTATGCACGGATCAGCAGGTGCAGGCGCGCATATTCGGTCAGGGCCTTCGACGGCCAGTCGGTCTCGGTGGCCACCACGGCGGGCAGCGCCCGCAGGGCCCCGGCGACGCCCGGTGCCTGAGCGTCGACCATTCGCGCTGCCATCGCGTCGTAGGTCGAGTAACCGTGGTCGACGGCACCGAGTCCGTTACGAACTCGGTCGGTGAGCCATCGATCGAGTTCGTCGAGTCCCGCGGCGACGCGTTGAGCGCGGCGCAGTGCGGTTGCGGAATCCGGCGTATTCGGCGGGTCCGGAACCGCTGCCGGTGAGGCCGCGCCGTCTGCTGTTTCCGCGTGTGCTGTAGCGCGCTTGTCGAGCCACTCGGTGACGAATGCGGGTGCGGTCGCCTCGGGGAGTGTCTCGGCGGACCACAGCATCAGCAGGCTCAATGCGTGCTTGCAGGGGAACTTCCGGCTCGGGCACGAGCAGCGGTACGCGGGCCCGTTCAGGTCCACCGCCGTCCGGTACGGATTGGTACCGCTCCCGCGGCACAGTCCCCACAGGGCATGCGCGGAGCGCCCGGTCTCGGTCCACTGCGGGCCGAGTTCGCGCGCGGCCGACGCCGACGACGAGTCGGGAGCGGCCGCAGTGATTTGCGCGGGGGACCAGGGAGTTGTCACGTTCGATGAACGTACGGGAGGAGTCCGACAGCTCGCCAACCGTCAGGACGAGGTCCGTTCGGTCAGCCGACGCCGGACGCCGTCCACCAACAATGTCAAACCGAACTCGAACCGCACCGCCGGATCGCCGTCGAGAAGGTCGTCGTCGGAGGTCGCCGGGGTGCCGGTGGTGACCGCGGGCGAGATCGGTCCGCGTGTCAGGGCGCCGAGCTCGGCAAGCTGGAGCCGCGACTGCTCGTCGACGGTGTGGCCGAGTACATAGTGCAGCAGGGCGTACCCGGTGAGTTCGGCGTGCGCGCGCGACAGTCCGGCGTCGAGGGCGGCGGCGACGAACGCGTCCCGCGCCCGTGAGGTGGTCAGGCGTGAGGCATACGTCGCAGCGACCAGTTCGGCGCCGTCGCGATGAGCGAGTAGTGCTCCGCGGAATCGGTAACCGAGTTCGGTGATCGCGCCGTCCCACGTCTGCGCGGTGGGCGGGGCGTCGACGCCGTCGAGGATGCGGTCGGCCATCGCGCCGAGCAGCGTCTGTTTGTTGGGAAAGTGCCAGTACAAGGCGCCGGGCTGGACGCCGAGGGAGGTGGCGAGTTTGCGCATGGTCAGGTCGCCGAGACCGTATTCGTCGAGGATCGCCATGGCGCCGTCGAGGACATCGCCGCGTCGCAGCTGCACGTATTCGCTCCTGGTGTTGCGGTTCCTGCCTTTGACACTAGTCCACCCGCCCCCTAACCTGAACGCTGTTCAAGTGACCTGAACATTGTTCAAGTCCCGACCTGCCTCCGCAGATCATCCCTTGTCGAACCGACCTCAGGAGCCCCCGTGACTCAGGCGACCGCCCCCACCGACGTTCTCTCCGTCGCCCGCGAGCAGGTGCTCGAACGCGGCCGAGGTCTGCGTCGCGAGCAGATTCTCGAGGTCCTCCAGCTGCCCGACGATCGGCTCGACGACGTTCTCACGCTGGCGCACGAGGTGCGCATGCGGTGGTGTGGGCCCGAGGTCGAGGTCGAGGGCATCATCAGCCTCAAGACGGGTGGATGCCCGGAGGACTGCCACTTCTGCTCCCAGTCCGGGCTTTTCGCTTCCCCAGTCCGGTCTGCGTGGCTCGACATCCCCGCGCTTGTGGAAGCCGCCAAGCAAACCGCGAAGACCGGTGCGACGGAATTCTGCATCGTCGCCGCCGTCCGCGGACCCGACGCGCGCTTGATGGCCCAGGTGGCTGCCGGCGTCGAGGCGATTCGTGCCGAGGTCGACATCCAGGTCGCGTGTTCGCTCGGCATGCTCACGCAGGAGCAGGTGGACCAACTTGCCGCTATGGGGGTGCACCGCTACAACCACAACCTCGAAACCGCGAGATCGTACTTCCCGAACGTCGTGACCACCCATACGTGGGAAGAGCGTTGGGACACATTGCGTATGGTCCGCGAGGCGGGCATGGAAGTGTGCTGCGGCGGCATCCTCGGAATGGGCGAGACGCTCGAGCAGCGCGCCGAATTCGCCGCGGACCTGGCGGAGCTCGGGCCCGACGAGGTGCCCCTCAACTTCCTCAATCCCCGTCCCGGTACCCCTTTCGGGGATCTCGAGGTGCTCTCCGCTTCCGAAGCGCTGAAATCGGTCGCGGCGTTCCGGCTCGCGCTGCCCCGCACCATCCTCCGTTTCGCCGGGGGCCGTGAGATCACGCTCGGCGACCTGGGGGCGAAGCAGGGCATCCTCGGAGGCATCAACGCCGTCATCGTCGGCAACTACCTGACGACGTTGGGACGGCGCGCCGAAACCGACCTCGATCTGCTGGAGGAACTGAAGATGCCGATCAAGGCACTCGGCGAGAGCTTTTGATGATGTTCGATCCCTATACCGGCGCCGAGGCTGCGGGCGGCAGTGCACTCGCGCGGCCCGTCGCGGCACGTCTGGGCCTCGAGCCTCCGCGCTACTGCACCCAGTGCGGACGTCGCATGATCGTGCAGATCGCGCCCGACGGCTGGTGGGCGCGATGCTCCCGGCACGGGACGATCGACTCGTCGCTGCTCGAGCAACGCTGAGTGCGCCTGCCGGATCGCCGCTTCCGCTGCCGATGCCCGACCGTCGGAGATCGATCCGATCGAGCATCGCGCGGTCGGGCACGGGGCCGCGGCGCGAACACCCGCGCCGGCGGCCCTGTCGTTATGCCTCGATCGCGTTCGACAGCGAGGTGAGGCGCTCGTACTCGAGGTCGGTGAGGACGAGTCGCGTGGCGTCGAGAAGCGCGGGCAGTTGCTCGATCCGGCTGACGCTGGCGAGCGGAGCGACCACACCGGGCCGCGCCGACAGCCATGCCAGTGCGACTGTCGAGATCTCGACGGCGTGCGCGGTTGCGATCTCGGAGAGTGCGTCGACCACGGCGAGACCGGCGCCGGTGAAGTAGCGCATGGCCATGCGTTCGCGGATCCGGCCCGTCAGGTCGTCCTGCGAGCGGTACTTGCCGGTGAGGAATCCGGCCGCGAGCGCGTAGTACGGCAGCACGCCCAGGCTGTGCTCGAGGGCCAGTGGTGCGTAGGCGTTCTCGTACTCCACACGATGGACGAGGTTGTAGTGAGGTTGCAGCGACACCGGCGCGGCGAACCCGTTGGCCGCTGCGACCTCGAGCCATTCCGCAACCCGTGCGGGGGCGAAGTTCGACAGGCCGACGTAGCGCACCTTGCCGTCGCGGACGAGTTCGTCGAACGCGGCGACGGTGTCGACGAGCGGCGTCGCCGGGTCGTCGGAATGCGCGTAGTACAGATCGATGTGGTCGGACTGCAGTCGCTTCAGCGACGCGTCGGCCGCGGCCTTCACGTTGGCGGGAGACAGGCCCTGGTACCGGGGGTGGTGTCCCACCTTCGTCGCGATCGTCACCTCGTCGCGCACTCCGCGCGCGTCAGCCCAATTGCCGAGGATGGTCTCCGATTCACCCCCGGAATTGCCCGGCGCGAACGCCGAGTACGAGTCGGCGGAGTCGATGAAGTTGCCACCGGCGGCCCGGAAAGCGTCGAGGATCTCGAACGATGTGGCCTCGTCGGCCGTCCAGCCGAAAGTGTTGCCGCCGAGGGCGATGGGGAAAATGTCGAGCTCAGAATTACCGATCGTTGCCACAGTGCTCCCGTCGTAGGCGATTCGTACCCGCGCACCCTAACCGGCGATGGACCTGTCGTCAGGCGGGTGGGCGCAGCGCAGCGAACTCGTCGGTGACCCGCAGTCGCGAGTCGGTGAAGCGGTACAGGGCGGGAGGGCGGCCACCGGTACGGCCGGGGGGTGCGGTGGTGCCGGTGGGAACGAGCACGTTACGACGACTGAGTACCCGCTGTAGATTTGTCGCATCTACTTGGTAACCCAATGCTGCGCAATATATTTCACGGAGCGTCGACATCGCGAACTCGGATGGCGCGAGACCGTAGGCGATGTTGGTGTACGAAAGTTTCGCGGCGAGTCGGGCGCGTGCGTTCTCGACCATGATTCCGTGATCGAACGACATCTCGGGTAGATGCGAGACCGGATGCCACGAGGTGTCGTCGGGCAGTTGCGGGTCGGACGTGATGGGAACCAAGCCCAGATAGGTCGATGCGATGGTGCGCGCGCCGGGTACGCGGTGCGGTTCGGAGAACACCGACAACTGCTCGAGATGGGCGACCTCACGTACGTCCACCTTCTCGGCGAGCTGGCGGCGGGCCGAGGTGGTGAGATCCTCGTCGTCGTGCAGTCGGCCACCCGGCAGCGACCAGGACCCGGCCTCGGGATCGAGTGCGCGTTGCCACAGGAGAACGGCCAGTTCCGGGCCCGATCGAGGTGACTGCGCGGTGGCGGGGAAGTGGCGAACCTGGAACACCACGATGAGCACCTCGTGATGAGTGTTACTATGTGGCATGTTTTCGATCCTAAGTCGAAAACCCCCCTGAACGGAAATCCGGGCGAGCGCGTCCGGGTTGCACCCTCCGAAGGAGCTAGGCCATGACCACGACCGAGTGGGCGGCCGCCGCCGCCACCATCATCGACGGCCCCGGCGGCTACACCGGCATCGAGGCGACGCCGGAGTGGGCCGACGAGGTTCGTCGGCTGGCCCGTGAACGCAACGCGACGCTGCTGGCGCACAACTACCAACTGCCCGCGATCCAGGACATCGCCGACCACGTCGGCGACTCTCTCGCGCTGTCGCGTATCGCCGCGGAGGCCGAGGAGGGCACCATCGTCTTCTGCGGTGTGCACTTCATGGCCGAGACCGCGAAAATTCTCAGCCCGAACAAAACCGTGCTCATTCCCGACGAGCGCGCCGGTTGCTCGCTGGCCGATTCCATCAACGCGGACCAGTTGCGCGAGTGGAAGGCCGATCATCCCGACGCCGTTGTCGTCTCGTACGTCAACACCACCGCCGAGGTGAAGGGCCTGACGGACATCTGCTGCACGTCGTCGAACGCGGTGGACGTCGTCGCCTCCATCGACCCCGACCGCGAAGTGCTGTTTCTGCCCGACCAGTTCCTCGGCGCGCACGTCAAGCGCGTCACCGGCCGCGAGAACATCCATATCTGGGCGGGGGAGTGCCACGTCCACGCCGGCATCAACGGCGAGGAACTCGCCGCGCAGGCCCGGTCGCACCCGGACGCCGACCTGTTCGTCCATCCCGAATGCGGCTGTGCGACGTCGGCGCTGTACCTGGCCGGCGAGGGTTTCGTACCCGACGACAAGGTCAAGATCCTCTCGACCGGCGGGATGATCGACGCGGCCCGCTCCACGGGAGCCAAGCAGGTTCTCGTCGCCACCGAGGTCGGGATGCTCCACCAGCTGCGCAAGGCCGCACCGGGTATCGACTTCCAGGCCGTCAACGATCGGGCCTCCTGCCCGTACATGAAGATGATCACCCCTGCCGCGTTGCTGCGCTGCCTGCGGGAAGGCAAGGACG
The DNA here is from genome assembly GCF_036327435.1 of Rhodococcus chondri. Taxonomy (NCBI): domain Bacteria; kingdom Bacillati; phylum Actinomycetota; class Actinomycetes; order Mycobacteriales; family Nocardiaceae; genus Rhodococcus; species Rhodococcus chondri. The sequence continues at coordinate 8,411 of NZ_JAUZMZ010000189.1, forward strand.
AGGTGCACGTCGACCCGGCGGTCGCCGAACGTGCCCGACTGTCCGTGCAGCGC
>NZ_JAUZMZ010000018.1:0-46181 GCF_036327435.1 Rhodococcus chondri
ACGTAACCGGCCCCGTGGGAATGGGCTCCGGGCAGCGCCGCGAACAGGTCACCCGGGCGGATCTCCTGGGCGCGCAGGTCGATGCCGGTGACGGCGGCGGAGGGTTCGGCGGACGCGCCGGGAGTGTCCGGACCCACGGTGCAGTAATCCGCGCCGAGGGCGGCGGCCAAGTCCCGGAGTTGCGTCACCGGTGGATGTTCGGGTCGGCGTCCCTCTTCAGGGGAGGCCGGATCCGGACTCGATGGCACAGGCACCAGGTTCCTCTCACGTCGCCGCAGCGTCCTTCGGCTGCTGATGTTCGAACGGTGGCGGGTCGCCCCGCCGTGTCACGTTACCGGCGTGCCAGGTTACCGACGGCCGGCGGTGGCACCGACAGTGCACACACCATTGGTGGTGGCACCGGCGGCGCGGGGTCAGTCGACCTGCAGGATCAGTTTGCTCCCCGGCACCGGCGACAGGGGCACCGCTGCGCGCTGAAGCAACCACGAGGCGACGTCGTGGAACAGCGGCGCCGCGGATTGGCCCCCGCTGCCGTCCGAGCTGCGGGAGGGGGCATCGAGCATGATCCCGATCACGTAGCGGGGTTCGTCCGACGGAGCGATACCCGCGAAGGTGATCCAGTAGTCGGAGTTCGAGTAGCACTTGCAGTTCGGGTCGATCTGCTGGGCGGTACCCGTCTTCCCGGAGATCTGGTAGCCCTCGATGGCAGCGCCGGTACCGGTGCCGCGCTGGTTGCCGGTGTCGTCCTGGACCACCGACCGGAACATGTCTCGCACGGTCGCCGCGGTCTGCGGGCTGACAACCCGGATCGGTTCCGGAGGCGTCGTCGCGGTTCGGGTGCCGTCGGGACCGATCGTGGCGCTGACCACCCGCGGGGGGATCCGCTCACCGTCGTTGGCGATCGCCTGGTAGATGGCGGTCATCTGCAACAGCGTCATCGACAGGCCCTGACCGATGGGCAGGTTCGCGAACGTACCCCCCGACCACTGTTCTCGGCTGGGTAGCAGACCGGCCGATTCGCCGGGCAACCCGACCTCGGTCCGTTGTCCCAGACCGAACAGGCGCAGCATCTCGGCGAAGCGGTCTTCTCCCACCCGCTCTGCGAGCATCAGGGTTCCGACGTTGGAGGACTTCCCGAAGATTCCGGTCGTGGTGTAGGGCACCACTCCGTGGTCCCAGGCGTCCTTGACGGTGGCACCGGCCATGGTGATCGAGCCGGGTACCTGGAGCACTTCGTCGGGTGTCGTGAGCCCGTCCTCGATCGCCGCGGCCGCAGTGATGATCTTGTTCACCGAACCGGGCTCGAACGGCGAGCTGACCGCAAGATTGCCCTGCTCCACGTCGCGCGGGTTGTTCGCGACCCCGATCGACGGGTCGAAAGTGCTGTCGTTGGACATGGCGAGCACCTCGCCGGTCTTCGAATCGAGTACCACGGCCGACGCATTGCGGGCGCCGGAGAGATCTTTCGCCCGCTGCACCTGTTGCTGAACGTAGTACTGGAGATCGTTGTCGATCGTCAGCTCGACCGAGGAGCCGTCGACTGCCGGATGGCGGTCGCGCCAGCTCCCGGGGATCACGGCGCCATCCGACCCGCGATCGTAGGTCGACGAACCGTCCGTACCCGCGAGAGTCGCATCCATCGACGCCTCGAGCCCGATCAGTCCGTGACCGTCCCACCCGGTCGCACCCACCAGATTGGCCGCGAGAGACCCGCCCGGGTAGAGCCGGATGTCCTGGCGTTCGAGACCGATTTTGTCATATTCCTCGACCAGGTCCGAGGCGACCGAGGGGTCGACGCCGCGGGCGAGATACACGAAAGTCTCGTCGCTTTCGAGTTTCTCGAGCAGCTCCTTCCGGGGGGCCGCCGCGCCCAGCGCATCGTTGACGGCCTCCGCGACGCCGGCGAGATACTCGGAAGCTTCCGGCGCCGAAGGGTTCTTCGCGTGCGCCTCGTCGAGTTCCTTGCGCACCCGCACGGGCTGGAAGGTCAACGCCTTCGCTTCCATCGTGTAGGCGAGCGGGTTTCCATGCCGGTCGGCGATGGTCCCGCGGGTGGCCGGTTCGACCAGCCGGGTTGTGCGCTGGTCGGCCGCTTCGGCGGACAGTGCCGGGGCCTGGACGAGTTGGATCGACAGCAACTGCGCGGCGACGAGCGCGAGAGCGAGGAACATCACGGCACGGCCGATCTTGTTCCGGAATCCGAACCCGCTGGTGTCGGCGCCCCCGCGGTTCGGACGCCAACCCGCCCCACCTCTGCGGGGCGCCGGGCGGCGTCCCCTGTCGGGGCGGCGAGATGAGGAGCCTCGGCTCACCGGCGCCCGTCCTCGGGCTCCGCCGGCACCTCGAGAGGCGATTCGTTCTGCGACACGGGATTCTCGGACGCGCCGGCCGTCGTCCCGGTGTCCTGCGGCAACTCCGTCACGGGCACCAATTGTTCCGCCTCCGGGCGGGGATCGGCGGCATTGCCCGGTACCGGCGTGGCGGTCGGCGCGGCGGCTGCGGTCCGGCGGTCCGGCACCGGAGCCTCCTGCGGGGTGGGTTCCTCCCCGACCGACGACAGCGGTCGGGGGTTCTCACTCCCGGCGCTGCCCGCGAGCGGTGTCTGCACGGGTGCGTCGGCACGCGGCCCCGTCGGGTTGAGCGGCGCCGGCGGAGCGCCCTGGGCGGGCACCGGATCGCCGACGACCTGCACGCTGCCGTCCTCTGCGACGACCAGCCTGGCCACTTCGTCGGTGGGGATCATGCCGAGCTCGGCAGCCTGCATCGCCAGTACGGGCGCCGAGTTGCCCGCTTCCACGTCGCGCTGGAGCACCGCACGCTCTTGGACGAGACTCTCGTTGTACGCCCGGGCGGTGCTGAGTTCGTAGGAGTCCTCGGCGGCGCGTGTGGTCAGGAGCAACGTCAGCGCCATACCCACGCCGAGCAGCGCGATGATGGTCGCCACGAAGGGAATTCGTGTCGCCACACGCCCGGTACCGGTCGTTCTACTGCGAAGACCCGGCGCGGCGTCGCGGTGGGCCGCGCGCTGGCTCCTGCGCTCGTATGCGCGCTGCGCCGCCGTGGATCGAGCCGGCCGGCGGCGGGGCGGTGATGCCACCTGTGCGGTCATCGGTTACCTCCTGGCGATTCGTTCTGCAGCACGCAGGCGAACGGGCGCCGAACGTGGGTTGACCTCGATTTCCTGCTCGGACGCTCGTTCGGCCCCGCGGGTGAGGATCCGCAGTTCCGGGCCGGTTCCCGGCAGTTCCACCGGAAGTCCTTCCGGGCTGCGAGATTTCGATCGGGGCGTCAGTTCCTGTTTGACCACACGGTCTTCGAGGGACTGATAGGACATGAACACGATCCGGCCACCGACCGCGAGAGCGTCGAGGGCGTCGGGCACGGCTGCCCGCAACGAGTCGAGTTCGGCGTTGACCTCCACCCGCAGCGCTTGGAATGTGCGCTTGGCGGGGTGGCCTCCCGTGCGCCGCGCGGCCGCCGGGATCGCGCGATAGAGGAGTTCGACGAGTTCCCCACTCGTGCGGAACGGCTGCTTCTCCCGGACACGAACGATTTCCGACGCGATCTTGCCGGCGAAACGTTCTTCCCCGTAGGTATTCAAGATCCGGGCCAGGTCGCCGTGCCCGTAGGTGTTGAGGACGTCGGCGGCCGTGATGCCGGTGGTGGGATCCATGCGCATGTCGAGCGGCGCGTCCCTGGAATACGCGAAACCGCGTTCGGCTTCGTCGAGTTGCATCGAGGACACACCGAGATCGAAGAGGATCGCGTGGACGGAACCGATCCGGTTCAAGCCGCAAGATTCGAGCGCGTCGGCGATCCCGTCGTAGCGGGTGTGGACGAAGTCCGCACGGTCGGAAAACGGCGCGAGCCGCCGCTGCGCGATGGCGAGTGCGTCGGGATCCCGGTCGAGTCCGATGAGCCGGAGCCCGGGGAACGTGGTGAGGAAGTGCTCGGCATGACCTCCGAGACCGAGGGTGGCGTCGACGTAGACCGCTCCGGCACCGTCGGCACCGGCTGCCTCGATCGCGGGGCGAAGGATCTCCACGGCACGATCGAGCAGGACGGGAACGTGCGCAAAATCGTCGCCCCGGTCCCGTGCCGAAGCTTCGTCCGCGTCCTCGCCGTCCACCATGTCTCCTTCGGAATCCTGCTCGGTTCGATGCGTATCTCGGGTACTCGGCCAGGGACGGCGGTCGGTCGGGTCTGTTCACTCGGATACGGCGGCGGCGAATGTCCGGAGGTCTCTGTCCGACCTCGGGGACCTGACGCCGGGGAAGTGCGTCAGGGCTCCTGATCCGTACCTGGCGCTGGGGAAGTGCGTCAGGGTCGGGCGTCGGGCAGAGGCCTCGCGGACACTCGCCGCGATGCCGAAGCTTCGTCACAGAATGTCGTGCAATGCCTCATCTCTTGCTTCGGAGAAGTCCTCTTCGTGTTCGGCCAGGTAGGCCTCCCACGCCTCGGCGTTCCAGATTTCGAGGTACTTGACGGAACCGATCACGACGCAGTCCTTCGTGAGCCCGGCATACTTCCGGTGCGCAGCGGACAACGTGATACGGCCCTGCCCGTCGGGACGTTGCTCGTCGGTGCCCGACGCGAGACTCCGCAGAAACGCCCGCGCTTGCGGATTGCTCCGCGAAGCAGCCGCCGCGCGCTCGGCGAGCGCCGCGAACTCGTCACGAGGGAACACGGTCAGGCTGTGATCTTGCCCTTTGGTGATCATCAGCCCTCCCGCCAAGTCGTCTCGGTATTTCGCCGGCAACGTGAGCCGACCCTTGTCGTCCAGTTTCGGCGTGAAGGTACCGAGAAACACTCGGCACCTCCCGTCTTCCCCGGACGGACCATTCGTTTTCGGCTGAGCCTCCCTGCTGCTCCGCCGCGACCCACAGTACCCCACCTTCCCCCACCAGTAACCGATTACGCCGCTACATACACGCGTGTTGCGCAGGAACGCAGAGGTCGCCGCGAGTGGAAGGCAGTGGGGAAACGTCGGCTCGTGATCAGCCCACCGCGGGGCACGCCGTGTGGCGCCTGCCACACGGCAGACACGAGGTGAGCCCGGAGAACCCTCGAAGCACGCGACCCCTACCGCGCGAGGCAACGCGGAGGAAAGTGTGGGCGCAGTGGGGAGACCGCGCCGCGGCCCCAACGACGGAACGACGCGACCCGAAAGGGTCGCGTCGTTCCATTCGATTGCGCGGTGGGTGCGTCTAGTCCTGCTCGAAGCGCCTCCGGAAACGCTCCTCCATCCGATTCGTGAATCCGCCGGTGGATTTCTTGGCGTTCCGGGAGCCGCTACCGCTGCCACCCTTCCCCGAACCCGATCCGCTCGGAGCTGCACCCGGAGTGCTGCGCCGACGACCGTCGACGAGAACCAGGACTCCGGCCCCGAACATCACGAGAAACCCGAGCAGGCTGATAACGGGAAAACCGCCCGGCTTCACCGGCAGGGCGACGCCCGCAATCAACAATGTCAAACCGAGTACGAACAGAGCGCCGGCTTGTAGCCGGCGTCGGTTCGACGCCGACCCCAACCGACTTCCGCGGACGGTCGAGGCGAACTTAGGGTCCTCAGCATAGAGCGCGCTCTCGATCTGATCGAGCATGCGCTGCTCGTGCTCGGAGAGTGGCACGGTACCTCCCCCGGCACTAAACGGTGGCCACCTATCCGTGGGTGGATTCGGTGGGGGGCCGACTTTGACGGCCGCCTGAGTTAATAATACGAGTACATGATGCCCGGGACCACCAACTCCCCGGGTCAGTTCCGGGACCGGACCGAAAATGCTGCTCGATCAGGGTCCGAAGTCCCCTTTCAGGCACCGATTTGGTCCTCCCGGTCGTCTTCACCGGACAGATACGCCTCCACTTCGTGAAGGAACCGGCCGACTTCGTCGTAGAACGAGCCCGCATCGTCGTCGCCGACTCCGCGCACGACACCGGCCTCGATGGACGCGCGTGTCGCGGAACGATCCGCGAAGAAGTCTGCCCATCCGGCGAAGGTGTCGTCGGCCCGGACCATGAGCACCCACGCATTGCGGGTGACGGGCCGTCGCGCGGTCCGCTGCGGCGCGCGCAGTTCGGCGGCTGCCACCATGGCCCCCGCACCTCGCAGCGCGGCAAGATAGGCCAGACGGAACCGCTCGGCGGCATTCTCGGCACCGGCAGCAGCGGACAGCAAGCCGTCCGCCTTCCTCAGGAGGGTGTGCGCCCGACTCGACACGAGCCGGCCGACACACGGGCCGGATCCCACTGGGCGCTCCGCCTGCGTCCGGGAACCCCGCCCGGAGCCCGTTGTCGCGGCGTCCGCTGTTCTGACGGTGTCCGCTGTTCTGATGGTGTTCACAGTGGCCATCGCCCGTGCACCTCCTTGCGCCTGGCCGACGATTCGGCCGCGGTCCCGGATGATCCGGGGATGTTCGCTTCCCTCGAACATCACCGGATCACCGGTGTCGAACACGCGTTCGACGTATTCAATATAGCTGCACCCACCGACACCTCGTCAAGGGAAGGCGGTACCCGTCCCCATATGAGCACCGACGCCCTGTGAACCCCACGAATGAGCCGCGGATGAGTACGGACCCCAACCGCGAACCCGAGACACCGATCCTCGTCGACCTCACGCCGGCGGAGTTCCGTGCTCGGCTACCCGAGCTCCTGCCCATCTACGTAGCCGCGATGAGATACCCCCGGGGCACCGAACACCACCGTGCCCCGATGTGGTCGGAGCACGCGACCCGCCCCGGATGGCGCGCCCTCGGTGCTGCGCTGCCCTCGGACCCCGACACTCTCGTCGGAGTCACGTACGGCTACCGCGGAAACCCGCATCAATGGTGGAACCAGCAGGTCCGAGCCGGGATGCGACACGCCGGCCATTCCACGGCGGCGATCGAGGCCCTGCTCGACGACTACTTCGAACTCACCGAGCTCCACGTTCGACCCGATGCGCAGGGGCATCGCATCGGCGAGTCGCTGCTCCGTGAACTGCTCACCGGCCGTCCCGAGCAGGCCGTACTGCTGTCCACCCCGGAAGTGCCCGGCGAGGACAACCGCGCATGGCGTCTGTACCGGCGTTTCGCATTCCGCGACGTCGTGCGCCGCTTCGTCTTCACCGGAGACGCACGCGCCTTCGCGGTGCTCGGCCGCGAACTCCCCCTCGACCCCCCGCCCGGCACGAATCAGGAGATACCGTGACACCCGTGCTCGATGCTGTCGTGATCGGCTCCGGGCACAATGCCCTCGTCTCGGCGTGCTATCTGGCCCGCGACGGATGGTCGGTGGAGGTTCTCGAACGCGACACCGTGCCCGGCGGAGGGGTGTCCACGGTGGAGCGGTTCCCCGGATACGCCGTCGATCGGGGGTCCTCGGCCCACATCATGGTCCGCCACTCCGGCATCATCGAAGAGCTCGATCTCGCCGCATACGGGCTTCGCTACCTGGACTGCGATCCGTGGGCGTTCGCGCCGCCACCGTCCGGCACCGACCGGCCTGGGATCGTCTTCCATCGCGATCTCGAACGCACATGCCGGTCCGTGGAAGCGGCCTGTGGCCCGCGCGATGCCGACGCCTACCGTCGTTTCGTCCAGGATTGGGGTCCTCGCAGCGCGGCGGTGATGAAATCCTTCGCCGCGCCGCCCACGGGCCGGCACCTGCTCTCCTCGTTCTGGGGACTCGACGCGCAGGGCGGTGGCAGCGCCCTGTCGCGGCGGTTCCTCACGACCGGCGATTCCCTGCTCGACGAGTACTTCGACGACGAGCCGCTCAAGGCGGCTCTCGCCTGGTTCGGGGCCCAGTCCGGCCCGCCGATGTCCGAACCCGGGACAGCACCGATGGTCGGGTTCGCGGCTTTGATGCACACCCTCCCCCCGGGCCGCGCCGTCGGCGGCAGCGGCGCCCTCACCCAGGCCCTGGCCCGTCGTTTCGCCGCGGACGGCGGCACGCTCACGTGCGGCGACGCGGTCACCGAGATTCGCCGCACCACCGATCACTGGTCGGTGCGCACCGGGTCGGGGCGCACCCTCGAGGCGCGCACGGTGATTGCGGGGTGCCACATCCTGACCACGTTCGATCTGCTCGACGAGGGCGGTTTCGACCGCACAGTGCTCGACGACTGGCGACGGCGGATCCGAGTCGGTCCGGGTATCGGGATGGTGCTCCGGCTCGGCACCGATTCTCTTCCCCGGTATGCGGGTACCTCCGGCGACAACGGCGAGACGACGGGGTTGCAGCTGCTGGTCGACAACCGTGCACAGTTGCGGCTCGCCCACGGTGCCGCGCTGGCGGGGGAACTTCCGCCACGGCCCGCGGTGCTCGCGATGAGTTTCTCCGCGCTGGACCCGTCGATCGCCCCACCCGGGGAACATCAGGTGACGTTGTGGTCCCAGTGGCATCCGTACCGGCTCAGCGGAGGCCGCGCATGGGAGTCCGTGGCCGAGCGCGAGGCCGGGAGGATCATCGCCGAGATGGAACAGCGCGCCCCCGGCTTCGAGACGAGCATTCGTCACACCCACATCCAGACCCCGGCCGACATCGAGCAGGAACTCGGCATGCTCGGAGGCAACGTGATGCACGTCGAGATGAGTCTCGATCAGATGTTCCTGTGGCGACCGTTGCCGGAACTGTCCGGGTATCGGGTGCCCGGAGCCGACGGCCTGTATCTCACCGGGGCCTCCACTCATCCCGGCGGAGGCGTTTCCGGTGCGAGCGGCCGCACCGCCGCGAGGATCGCGCTCGCCGACTCCCGGGGCAGTCTGCTCCGCCGCACGCTCGGCCGATTTTCCCGATGACCACCCGAGGGTCGGCCGCGCTCCCCTGGATTCTCCTGGCAGGTGCGATCGCGGCCCAGATCGCGTACCCGCTCACCGACGGCGCCGCCCGCGACCGGGTCACGGTCGCCGTGGTCGTATTGCTGGCCGCGACGTGTCTCGTGCATGCGACGCTGCACCGCGGCGCGCGGTGGGCAGCCGCGCTGTTCGGGATCACCGCCGGTGTCGGTTACGCCTCGGAGGTGCTCGGCACCTCCACCGGATACCCGTACGGGTGCTATGCGTACGCCGTCGACCGGCTCGGCCCGTCCGTGTTCGACGTGCCGCTCGTGGTCCCGCTCGCGTGGACCGCCGGCATGTATCCCATCTGGTGTGTCGCGTCACGGATCTTCCCGCGGCCCGCCGCGCGCCTGGCCGCCGTGACCGTCGCGATGGTGGGATGGGATCTGTACCTGGACCCGCAGATGGTGGCGGACGGCCAATGGACGTGGTGTCACGGCGGTGGCCTGCCGGGAATCGAACACATTCCGCTCACCAACTACGCGGGCTGGACAGTGGTCGCGGCGATGATGGCGCTGGCCCTGTACGCCGTCGATCGGCGGGCCGGCGCACTGTCGCCCCGCGGCGACGCGGTACCCACCGTGCTGTTCCTGTGGACGTGGCTCGGTTCGGCGCTTGCGCACAGCGTGTTCCTCGACGCCCCCGAACTGCGCTGGTCGGCGCTCTACGGTGCCGTCGTGATGGGGACGCTCGGTGTTCCGCTGCTGGGGAAATGGGCTGTGCGGCGACAGCGGGAGGCACGACGGCGACGCGCCGCGTCGGGCCGCGTGGTCTGACGAGGACGCCCGAGCCTGGCACGATTGACACCGTGCAGCCGTCCTCCCCTTCCCTTCGCCGCCGAGTCGTCATCGCAGCAGGGCTACTGCTTTTCGTGGTTCCGTTCCTCACGGGGTGCCTGCGGGTGCAGGCATCGATGGGTATCTCGTCCGACGATCGGGTGTCCGGCCAGATCGTCGCGGCCACGATCCCCGCCGACGAGAACGACGCCGGTCCGCAGCTCACCGTGCCGTCGTCGCTGGCCGGCAAGGTCCGGGTGCAGGAGTACACGCAGGACGGGTATGTCGGCAGCCAGGTGTTCTTCAGCGACCTCACGTTCGGGGATGTTCAGCAACTGTCGACGCTGTCCGACCAGAGCGCCGGCATGTTCCAGTTGAACCTGCAGCGCGCGGGTGACCTGGTGGGCCTCACGGGCCGGGTCGATCTCGAGTCGGCACCCGAGCAGGGCACCGACGTCCAGTTCACCATCGCGTTCCCCGCCCGCGTCGCCACCACCAACGGCACCCGCGAATCCGATTCGATCGTGACGTGGAAGCTGCCCGCCGGTGAGGTGAGCACCCTGCGCGCGGAGGTGCGCTATTCCGATCCCAACACCCGCGGCTTTGCCGGGTGGGCAGGAATCGTCGCCGGCGTCACCCTGGCGGTCGCCCTCCTGATCGCCGCGCTGGCCTGGCTGAACCGCAATCCGGCCCCGCCGCGTCGGTCCGCGCAGGCCGGAGACAACCCCTGAACCGCATGTCCGGACCGATCCGGACGGCGGTCGCCGGCGGTGCGATGTTTGCGACCGCAGGGGCCGGCACCGCGCTGGTCAACACGCTCACCCTGCCCCGGTTGGCGCCGGGCCCGACGGTCCTCGAACCGGTCGTCGTGGTCGTGCCCGCCCGCGACGAAGCCACCCGGATCGGCGATATCGTCACCGATCTGCGGCGACAACGCGGCGTGCCGCGGCTCCAGGTGATGATCGTCGACGACGCCTCGTCCGACGGCACCGCCACGGTGGCCCGGCGCGCGGCGGACGACGATCCACGCATCACCGTGATGCGCACGACCGAGCCCCCGCTGCCCGGCTGGACCGGCAAGGCGGCCGCGTGTGCCCGGGGTTTCGACAGCGCGACCCGCGACGGGCGGGGGCATCCGGTTCCGCCGGACGGCATCGTGGTGTTCGTGGACGCCGACGTTCGCCTCGAACCCGACGCGATCGCCGCTGCGGTCGCCCTGCTCCGCGACAGCGACGCCGCGCTGGTGTCGCCGTGGCCGTATCAGGTGGCCGGATCCCTCGCCGAGCACCTGATCCAGCCGCTGCTGTTCTGGTCCTGGTTCACCGTGCTTCCGGTCGCCGTCGCACATCGCACCCTGCATCCGTCGACAGCAGTGGCGTGCGGCCAGTTCCTCGTGCTCGATGCGCGCGCATACACGGAGATCGGCGGACACGCCTCGGTCGCGTCCAGTCCCACCGAGGATCTCGAGCTGGCGCGGACGCTGCGGCGGGCCGGGCATCGCACGGTCGTCGGCGCGGCCGGCCCGTACGCGTCGTGCCGCATGTATATCGGGGCGCATCGGCTCACCGGCGGCTACACGCGCTGGTTGTGGTCGGCATTCGGTTCGGCCGGCGGGGCCGCCGCTGTGGCCTCGGTATACACGGCCGGGTATCTGTTGCCTGCTGTCGCGGTGCTCGCCGGACGCGGCCGGACCCGCCGGTGGGGGCTGCTCGGCGTCGGCGCCGCGTTCACGTCGCGGATCCTCGCACGCTCGGCCGAGCGCGGTGGCCGGCCTCGGCCCGGCGATGTCGCCGCGGCGCTCACTCAACCGGCTGCGATCACGGGGTTCGTGGGCCTGACGCTGCGGTCGCTGTGGTTGCGCCGGGCCGGTCGCGCGGAGTGGAAGGACAGGATTCTGCCCTGACAGCGCCGACCGTCCCGATGCCGTCTCAGGCCGGCTGCGCCGCCGGCAACTGCATCTCGATCCCCAGTCGGGAAAGGACCTCGCTGGTGGCCCGCGCGAAGTTCAGAGTGATGAAGTGGAGGCACGGCGCGCCCTCGGCGATGAGCCGCTCGCACATCTCGGTGGCAACCTCGATGCCGACCTCCCGGACAGCGGCCCGGTTCTCCTCGGGGCCGTCCCCGGCGGCGCGCACCAACCGCTGCTCGAGCGCGGGAGGCAATTTCGACCCGGACAGTTCGAGGCTGCGCCGCGCCGACCGCAGCGAGGTGATCGGCATGATCTCGGGGATGATCGGCTTCGCGCCCTGCTCGGCGTCGAACGCCACCACCCGGTCGCGTAGACGCAGGTAGTGCTCGACGTCGAAGAACATCTGGGTGATCGAGTACTCGGCGCCGGCACTCAGTTTCCGGACCAGGAACCGAGTGTCGTGCTCGAGATCCGGCGACCGGTAGTGCCCCTCGGGGAACGACGCCACCCCGACATGGAAGTCACCGAGATCCCGCACCAGACGGACGAGTTCTTCGGCGTATCCGAGGCCTTCGGGATGCCGCTCCCACTCCCCGAGGGGATTTCCGGGCGGATCCCCGCGCAGCGCCAGGATGTTGGTGATGCCGCGATCGGCGTAGGCCCCCACCATTGCGCGCAGCTCGTCGACGCTGTGCCCGACCGCGGTGAGATGCGCCACCGGCAGCAACGTGGTCTCTTCGGCGAGCTGACCGGTCACCCGCACCGTCCGGTCACGAGTCGATCCCCCGGCACCGTAGGTCATCGACACGAACGCCGGTCCGAGCCGTTCGAACGCCCGAACGGCACGCCAGAGTCGCGCCTCGGCCTCGGCATCGCGAGGCGGAGAGAACTCGACCGAGAACGGAATTCGGGAAGAACGCGCACTCGAGAGTCGATCGACGATCGAGGGAGTGCGCGACCCCGAGCCGTCTTCGGTTCCCCGGGCGAAATCGCTTGTCACCCGTACAGCATAGGGTGCCGCCGGATGCGGCCGGTGACCGGCGACCTCGAAGACAGCCGGTTAGGGTATCTCTCAGATGCCGTAGCGGCCCGTCGTGCGGCCTCCGCACCCGACCAGGAGGATTTCCCTGTCCACCGGATCCGACCCCATTTCTGCTCCCCTCCTGCCCGAACTCGTCGAGGGTGCCCTGCGGCAGTTCTTCGTGTCCCGCGCACCCGTCGTCGATTCGGTCGGCGGCGGCTACCGGGATGCGGTGACCGCTCTGGAGTCCTTCGTGCTGCGCGGCGGTAAACGCGTGCGGCCGTCGTTCGCGTGGACCGGATGGGTCGGTGCGGGCGGCGACCCCAAGGGCACCGATGCCGGCGCCGTTCTACGCGCCTGTTCGGCGCTCGAACTCGTGCAGGCCGGAGCCCTGATCCACGACGACATCATCGACGCCTCCACCACACGTCGCGGCTTCGAAACCGTGCACATCGACTTCGCGCGGCGCCACCGCGGTGCGGGATGGCACGGCCGGCCCGAACAGTTCGGGGAGGCCGTCGCGATTCTCCTCGGCGACCTCGCGCTGGTCTGGGCCGACGACATGCTCCGCGACTCGGGCCTCGACGCCGAATCCCTGGCCCGCGTCGGTCCCGTGTGGTCGGCCATGCGCACCGAGGTGCTCGGCGGGCAGTATCTCGACATCGCAGGTGAGGTCTCGGCCGACGAATCGGTGGAGGCCGCGACCCGGGTCAACCGGTACAAGACCGCCGCGTACACGATCGAACGGCCCCTGCATCTCGGCGCGGTCATCGCGGGAGCCGACGATGCACTCATCGACGCCTATCGCAGGTTCGGCACCGACATCGGTCTGGCGTTCCAGCTGCGCGACGACCTCCTCGGCGTGTTCGGAGACCCCCACGTGACCGGTAAGCCGTCCGGCGACGACCTGCGCTCGGGTAAGCGCACGGTGCTGTTCGCACTGGCGCTCGAAACCGCCGACGTCAACGACCCGGTCGCGGCAGAGGTGCTGCGTGAGGCGATCGGCACCGACCTGACGGACGAGCAGGTGGAGCGACTGCGCATGCTCCTGATCGAACTCGGCGCGGTCGAGCAGGTCGAGCAGCGCATCGCCACACTTACCGAGCGTGCCTTCGAGGCACTCGACGGATCGACGGCCACCGAGGTCGGGAAGGCGCACCTTCGCGCATCGGCGCTGGCCGCGACGCTTCGCACGGCGTGATGCGCAAACTGCGCAGTGTTCCGGGTGCGCAGCGGGTCGTCGTGGTGGGCGCCGGTCTCGCGGGGCTGTCGACCGCGCTCCACCTGCTCGGCGCGGGACGGGACGTCACGATCCTCGAACGCCACAGTTCCGTCGGCGGCCGCGTCGGCACCTACACCGGGCCCGGCTACGAGATCGACAACGGCGCGACCGTGCTGACCATGCCCGAACTGATCGCCGACGCTCTCGCGGCAGTGGGGGCCGACGCCGAGTCGGTGGACCCGCCGCTGCGGACGACGCGGCTCACGCCGGCCTACCGGGCGCGGTTCTCCGACGGCAGCACCCTCGATGTGCACCCGGATCCGGACGCCATGGTCGCGGAGATCACGCGGGTGTGCGGACCGGACGAGGCCCGACGGTACCTGCGGCTGCGCAGGTGGCTCGCAGCCGTCTTCGACACCGAGTTCGACCGCTTCATGGATTCCAACTTCGATTCCCCGCTGGACCTGGTCTCCGGTCCCACCGCCGTGCGCGACCTGTTGCGCCTGGTGCGCCTCGGCGGATTCGGCAGGCTCGGATCGCAGGTGGGCCGCCGGATCTCCGATCCGCGGCTTCAGCGCATCTTCACGTTTCAGGCCCTGTATGCCGGTGTCGCGCCGTCCCGGGCGCTGGCCGTCTACGGCGCGATCGCCCACATGGATACGTCCCTCGGGGTGTATGCCGTCGCAGGTGGCCTGCGAACCGTGGCACGGTCGATGGCCGACGCGTTCCGGCAGGCCGGCGGTGACCTGCGCCTCGACGCCGAGGTCACCGGTCTCGACTTCGACGGGCCCCGAGTCACGGCCGCCTGCACCGCCGACGGCACCCGCTATCCGTGCGACGCCATCGTTCTCACCCCCGACTCCCCCGTCGTCGATGCCTTGTTGCCGACCCGTCGGCACCGGCGCACGATCGCGGCGCCGTCGGCCGTCGTCCTGCACGGCACCGTGCCCACCGCGGTCAGCGACGGCTGGGGAGCCGGGCACCACCACCAAATCGACTTCGGCACGGCGTGGTCGCGCACCTTCACCGAGATCTCCGCCCGGCGGGGCCGGGGGCGGTTGATGAGCGACCCGTCGCTCCTGATCACGCGGCCCGCCCTGTCCGATCCCGGACAACTCGTCGAACGTGAGGGCACCCGGCACGAACCGTTGTCGGTGCTCGCCCCGTGTCCCAACCTCGAGAGCGCGCCCTTCGACTGGGCTTCGCTCACCCGCCCGTACACGGCGGAGCTTCTCGCCGTCCTCGAGGACCGCGGCTACCGCGATATCGCCGCCGAATTCCGTATCGATCACATCGACACCCCCGCGACGTGGCATGCGCAGGGCATGGTCGCGGGCAGCCCGTTCTCGGGGGCACACGTGTTCCGGCAGACCGGCCCGTTCCGGCGCCGCAACCTCGACCCGCGCTATCCGAACGTCGTACTCGCCGGATCGGGCACTGTCCCCGGGGTGGGTGTGCCGACCGTCCTGCTGTCCGGACGCCTCGCGGCCGAACGACTGGGCGTTTCACGGAGGCCGGTGAGCCGACGGCAACAGAATTCGCGTCTCGACTAAACTGGGTCATCGTTCGTCGTCACTGCGCATCGCGCCGTCAGGATTTCCGGGGGAGGAACCCACACCCATGTCGTCCTCGGCCGCTCCTGACGCCGAGCCGCACCATCGTGCGGCGGCCGACCGGGCAGCAGGCCCGGGAGCATCCCATCGGTTCAGCGGTTTTCTGCGTAGCCAGGCGGGCAATGCGGCCCTGCTGGGTATGTGCGGTGCGGCGCTGCTGACCTTCGGCAGTTTCGGGGCCGGCAGTGTGCGTCGCGAGGACCCCCTGCTCGAAGACATGTATCTGTCGTGGCTGCGGTTCGGACACGGCCTGCTGCTGTCGACGATTCTCATCTGGGTGGGTGTCCTGCTGATGATCGGGGCGTGGGTTCGAGTCGGCCGTGCCACGCTGAACGGCGCCGTCACCTTGCGCGATCTGTGGACGATTCTGCCCGCGTGGGTGACCCCCCTGCTCGTCGCGACCCCGATGTTCAGCCGCGACGCCTACTCGTACCTCGCTCAGGGTGCGCTGCTGCGCGACGGCTTCGATCCGTATTCCGACGGTCCCGTCGTCAACCCCGGGGTGCTGCTCGACAACGTCAGCAACGTCTGGACCACGACCACCACCCCGTATGGTCCCGTTCACCTGCTGCTCGGCGCAGGCATCACGTCTGTCACCGGCGACAACGTCGTCTCGGGCACCTGGCTGTGGCGCCTGACCATGCTGCCCGGTCTCGTCCTGATGGCATGGGCGGTTCCCAAGCTCGCCCGGCGCTTCGGCGGCAACCCCGCGATCGCCCTGTGGCTGGCGGTGCTCAATCCTCTCGTGCTGATCCACCTCGTCGGGGGCGTGCACAACGAACTGCTCATGGTCGGGCTGATGGCGGCCGGAATCGTGCTCGTCGTCGAGGGCCGTCATGTCGGCGGGATCGCGCTGGTGTCGTTCGGTGCGGCCATCAAGGCGACGGCGGGCATCGCCCTTCCGTTCCTGGTGTGGGTGTGGATGGTGCACGAACGCGACCGGGCTCGTGCCGAGGGTCGCCCACCGGTGGCCCCGGTGCGGTTGTTCTTCAAAGCGGCCGGTACGGGCTTTGTGGTGTTCGTCGCGGTGTTCGGCGGTACTTCGCTGCTCGCCGGGGTCGGCATCGGCTGGATGACCGCGTTGTCCGGGTCGTCGAAGATCATCAATTGGCTGTCGCTGCCCACCATGATGGCGCACGTCGTGACCTGGTTCACGCCGTGGCGCCTCGGTTCGGCTCTCGATGTGACCCGCATGCTCTGCGCGGTTGCGCTCGTGGTGATTCTTGTCGCGGCGTGGTGGCGGTTCCGCCGCACCGAGCGCGATGCCGTGCTCGGCATCGTTGTCACCCTCACCGCCGTCACACTGCTCTCTCCCGCTGCGCTGCCCTGGTACTACTCATGGCCGCTGGCGGTTGCGGCCGCGTTCGCGATGTCGCCGCGCACCCTGATGATCCTGGTCGGCCTGTCGACCTGGCTGATGCTGATCTTCAACCCCGACGGCTCCATCGGCATGTACAACCTGGCGCATGTCGCCCTCGCCGTCGTTGCGTCGGTGATCGCCGCATTGTCGCTGTGCACCGAAGACCCCTTGCGTCTACGGGCCCGGCCACGGGAGAAATCCGCCTCCACCGCCGACCCCGCGCGGCAGTGACCGATCGGGGTTCGGGGACCGATCAGGGTCCTGGCGAGAGCGTTCATCTCGAGGCGGCGTTTCGGCACTGCGCGACCCTGACCGCCGCACACGGCCGAACCTACAACCTCGCGGCCAGGCTCCTCCCACCTTCACGTCGCCGTGCCGTGCACGCGTTGTACGGATTCGCGCGCGTCGTCGACGACATCGTCGACGTCGGTGCCGTCGACGACCCGTCCGGAGCCGCCCGGCAGGTCGACGCGGCGCAGGCGCGTCTGCACGCGGCGCTGGTCGGCGATCCGGGAGCCCCGGACGAGGTCGGTCTCGTGGTCCGGGCTCTCGCCGAGACGATCGGCCGCTACGGAATCCCGATCGACCACTTCGACGCGTTCCTCCGCTCCATGCGGATGGATATCCCCGGCACGCCCGAGTTCCGGCCCCGCTACCGCGACATGAACGAGCTGCGTGAATACATGTACGGTTCGGCGGCCGTGATCGGGCTGCAGTTGCTCCCGGTGTTCGACGTGGACGACCCGGATGCGGCGCCGTACGCGTGTGCGCTCGGAGAGGCGTTCCAGCTCACCAACTTCGTGCGGGACGTCGGCGAAGACCTCGAACGAGGGCGGATCTATCTGCCCACCGATCTGTGGTCGGCATTCGGCGTCGACGACGGCCTCCTGCTGCACGGCCGGCGAACCGGCACCGTCGACCCACGGGTGCGGCGGGCGCTGTCCCACATGATCGCCGTGACCAGAGCGGAGTATCGACGTGCCCGGCCGGGCATCGAACTGCTGCCCGAACGGATCCGTCCCGGTATCCGTGCCGCGTTCACGTTGTACGGGCGGATCCTCGACCAGGTCGAGCGCGACGGATTCCATGTTCTGGACCGGAGGGCCGCGGTGCCCCGCCGCACGCGGGCGGCCGTGGTCGCGGCCGCCGTCGCCTCGGGCGGCCGGCAAGCACTGGCCCGGACATCCTGACGGGTTCACCCGCCCGTTCGGGCAGGCGACTGCCCCGTCGGAACGCGAGGGCGCGGATCAACAGGCCTGAGCCGGGGTCAGAACGCGAGCGCCTGGGCTCGGCGCACGACCTCCCGCGCGGACTGGGTGTGCATCGCGGCGATGGCGCTGCCGCCGGGCAGCGAGTCGTCCTCCCGGAACATCCACTCCAAGATTTCCTCGTCGCGGTAGCCCCCGTCGTGCATTACCGCAATCAGACCCGGAAGTCCGCGAACGATTCTCCCGTCTCCACCGAAGAACGCCTCCGGAACCGACGGGACACTGTCCCTCCGTACCGCCAGAATCTGCCGGTCGCGGATCAGCTGGTGCACACGGGTGATGGGGAGATCGAGTTGTTTGGCGACGTCGACGAGCTGCAGCATGGACACGGAACTGTCCAGGATGTCATCGGCATAGGGAATGGCGCTCACATACCTACGGTATCGCCGTCTCGCGGCGGGCATGAAGGCAGGCATGTACGCGACAGGTGGTCGGTCGCTCTGGCTACGATCGACGGGGTACGACATCGGTCCCGCGACGGTACATCCGGTGCCGATACCGATCGACGCAATCGAGACACGGGGGTATTCCGGGTGACCGCTGGAGGTGACCGCACAGCCGGCATCGTGCTCGATCGCCGCTACCGCATCGAATCGCCCATCGCGCGGGGGGGCATGTCGACGGTGTACCGTGCGACAGACCTGCGGCTGGATCGACCGGTGGCGGTGAAGATCATGGATCCGCAGTTCGCTGCCGATCCCCAGTTCCTCGCCCGGTTCGAATTCGAGGCCCGCTCGGTGGCGCGACTCAATCATCCGGGGCTGGTGGCGGTATACGACCAGGGGCACGACGGCGATCACGTTTTCCTGGTGATGGAGCTCGTCGAGGGCGGCACGCTGCGCGAACTGCTGCGCGAGCGCGGCCCGATGCCCCCGCACGCGGCGACGGCGGTGGTTGCGCCGGTGCTGGGGGCACTCGCCGTGGCGCATCGGGCCGGGCTCGTGCACCGCGACGTCAAACCCGAGAACATTCTCATCTCGGAGAGCGGCGAGGTGAAGATCGCGGACTTCGGTCTGGTTCGTGCCGTCGCCGCCGCGACCACCACGTCGCGCAGTGTGATTCTGGGAACCGCCGCATACCTGTCGCCGGAACAGGTGACCACAGGCAGTGCGGATGCCCGCAGCGACGTGTACTCGACGGGTGTGCTGCTGTTCGAACTGCTCACCGGACGCCCTCCCTTCTCGGGCGACACCTCGCTGTCGGTCGCATATCAGCGGGTCGAGAAGGATGTGCCCGATCCGAGCGCGTGGATCGACGGCGTTCCGGAAGAGTTCGACGGGCTCGTGCGGCACGCGACCGAGCGTGAGCCCGGCGAGCGGTTCGCCGATGCAGGTGCCATGGCAGAAGCCCTCACCGCGGTCTGCGAAGCACTCGACCTGCCGCGCTACCGGGTTCCCGCGCCGCGCCGGACCGCCGCGCGTTCCGCCCCCGGCGCGGCGGCGACACCGCCGTCCGCGGCGGGGCCACCCGCCGCAGTCCCACCCACTGCCGTGCTCGCGTCGCCGGTGCGAGCGTCCTCCGCGCCGCCGACGGCGGTGCAGTCACAGGTGGGCGCCCCGGCCGCGGACGGCCACCGACCTGCCCAGCCCCTCGCGAACGCACAACACCCTGCGCCGCCTCAGCACACCAAGGTGGTGACCCAGCCGCATCCGCGATCCGACCACGGCGACCGTCCGGTGACGCCGCGCCTCGACTATGCGCAGGAACGCCGTCGGCAACAGCGCTCCACCGCGGGGTGGCTGATCGCAATTCTCGTACTCGCGCTGGCCGTCGGATACGCGGGCTGGTGGCTCGGTACGGGCCGGCTGACGGATGTGCCCACCGTGCTCGGTCTCGACCGGGCAGCCGCCGAGTCGGTCATCGAGGACGCCGGATTCTCGAGCGAAATCCAGGGCCGGTACTCCGACGACATCGCCGTCGACACCGTTCTCGGAACCGATCCCGAAGCGGGTGCTCGCGTCCCTCGCGGCGAGACCGTCGCCCTGCTGGTGTCGTTGGGCCGGCCGACGGTGCCGAACATCCCGGGTGCCGGCGACCGCGCCATCGTCGAACAGGAGTTGCGCCGCCGTACGTTCGAGCCGGTGGCGGGCGGCTCCGCATTCAGTTCGACCGTGCCCGAGGGCGGCGTTGCCGCGCTCGAGCCGGGTCCCGGCAGCGTCCTCGCGGTCGGTTCGGCGGTGAAGATCGTCGTCAGCAAGGGCGCCCCACCGGTCGATCTGCCCGACCTCGCCGGTCGCAGCGTCGAGGACGCCCGAAAAGTCCTCGACGAGGCCGGACTGACCGTTCGGGACGTCCGGGAGGTGTTCGATCCGGATGTCGACGGTGGTCGTGTCGCGGGCACCGATCCGGCGCAGGGCACAGAAGTGCGGGCCGGCGGCACCGTCACCCTGCTCGTGTCGAATGCTGCGAAGGTGCCGTCGATGCTGGGTCGATCGGTCGGTTCCGCACGCGAGGAACTGGAGCGGCTCGGCTTCGCCGTCGAGGTGCGTCAGGTCGCCGACTCGGATCGGTCGCTGGTGATCGGGCAGAGTCCCGGTGCGGGTGCGCGCGCAGAACAGGGCAGCACGGTCGTGCTGACCGCACTGCCCTGAAAACACTGCCCGGTGCGGCCTCTCAGCCGCGCAGCATCTCCGCGACGAGGAATGCCAGCTCGATCGACTGCTGGGTGTTGAGCCGCGGGTCGCATGCGGTCTCGTAACGTCCGTGCAGATCGAGATCGGAAATGTCCTGAGCGCCGCCCAGGCACTCCGTGACGTCCTCACCGGTCAGTTCGACATGGATCCCGCCGGGGTGCGAACCGAGCGCGCGGTGCACCTCGAAGAAGCCCTGCACCTCGTCGACGATGCGGTCGAAGTGCCGTGTCTTGTATCCGGTCGAGGCCGCATGCGTGTTGCCGTGCATCGGGTCGCACTGCCAGATGACCTTGTGGCCGGTCGATTCGACTCTCTCGATGATTCCGGGCAGCAGATCACGGACCTTGTTGTGTCCCATCCGCGAGATCAGCGTGAGCCGGCCCGGCTTGTTGGTGGGATCGAGACGTTCGACGTACTCGACCGCCATCTCCGGTGTCGTGCTCGGGCCGATCTTGAGCCCGATCGGGTTGGACAGCAGTTCGGCGAACGCACTGTGCGCTCCGTCGAGCTGACGCGTCCGGTCGCCGATCCAGAGGACGTGCGCAGACAGGTCGTACAACCGCGGCTCGTCGCCGGTGGTGTCGAGCCGCAGCATCGCGCGCTCGTAATCGAGGACCAGCGCTTCGTGGCTCGCGTAGATGGTTGCGGCCCGCAGGTTCGGGTCGACGACGCCGCAGGCATCCATGAACCGCAGGCCGCGGTCGATTTCCGAGGCGAGGGCTTCGTAGCGCGCACCGGCCGGGGAGGCCGCGACGAATGCGCGATTCCAGTCGTGCACGCGGTGCAGGTCGGCTTCGCCGCCGGAGGTGATGGCCCGCACCAGGTTCATCGCAGCGCTCGCGTTCGCGTATGCACGAACCAACCGCGACGGGTCGTGCGCTCGCAGCGCGGCGTCGGCGACGAGAGAATTGACCATGTCGCCGCGGTAGGACTGGAGTCCGAACGCGTCGATGTCCGAGGAGCGAGGCTTGGCGTACTGCCCGGCGATGCGCGCCACCTTCACCACGGGTGTGGAGGCACCGTACGTCAGCACCACCGCCATCTGCAGCAGCGTGCGGATGTTGCCCTTGATGTGCGGTTCGGTGTTGTCCGCGAACGTCTCGGCGCAGTCACCTCCCTGCAGCAGGAACGCTTCCCCGCGAGCCACGGCCGCGAGCTGGTTCTGAAGCTCTTCGACTTCCCGTGGAACGGTGATGGGCGGCACGCTCTCGAGCACGGTTCGGATCGCGGCCGCCTGGTCCTCCGGCCAGGTCGGCTGCTGCAACGCCGGCTTGGCGAGTGCTGCATCGAGCTGCTCACGCAACTCCGAAGGCAGCGGTGGGAGTTCGGGCAAGCGGTCGATCGGTACGTCGACAGTCCAGTTCACAGTGTCAAGGATATGGCCCGACCGCCTTGCCGGTCACACAACCCCGGATCCGGCATCAACGTGAACGCCGCACAGCCTCGATCGCTTCGAATTTTGCGAGGTTGTGCCGTGCGTCGGCGAGCGCGTCGTGGTTGTCGTCGGGTACCGGCGGCAACGGCGGACGACCGTACTGTTCCCAGTGCTGGCGCAACTCCCGCGTGAAACGGGGAAGGACATCGGGCAGCTGCGGCATCGTGCCCCACAACTGGGTCAGCACGACGTGATCGTATGCGCCGATCCAGGCCCACAGTTCGGGCTGAATGCCCGGACGGGGAACGAGGAACTTCAGCAGGTCCTCACGAATCCGGGATCGAGACCGCCACGCGGGATCGGCCGGGGAAGGCAGTTTCGGCAGCACATTGCGGCGGACCCATGTGCCTGCGCGTTCGGGATCGAACTCCGTGGAGACCGCATAGAACTCTCGGCCGTCCTCACACGCCACACCGATCGACACGAGTTCGATAGTGAGACCGTCCTCGATGAACTCGCAGTCGTAGAAGTAGCGCACGTACTGGAATTATGCCGGGGCGGTGTGTGAGGTGGCTCGGCGGGGTCACCGACCGCCCACAGCGGTCAGCCGGCTTGCGTGTCGGGAAGCCGATCGGTGTCTGCGGCGGATTCGGGTGCCGTGGCCGGGTCCGCGACGACCGGATCGGGATCGGTTTTCGATGCGATCGGCTTCTTGTCTTTCAGCGATGCCGCATAGATGTCCACGTATTCCTGGCCCGAGAGCTGCATCAGCGCGTACATCACCTCGTCGGTGACGGTGCGTTCGACGAAGCGATTACCACCCATCCCCTCGAAGCGGGAAAAATCGATAGGTTCACCGATCCGGACGGTGACCTTCGCGGGCTTCCACATCTTCGAACCGATGGGGTTCATCTTCTCGGTCCCGATCATCGCCACCGGAATGACCTTGACACCGGTTTCGAGTGCGAGACGCGCCATGCCGGTCTTGCCTTTGTAGAGTCGGCCGTCAGGTGAGCGAGTGCCCTCCGGATAGATCCCGAGCAGCTTGCCCTGTGAGAGGACACGTACTCCCGCGTTGATCGCGTCCTGCGCGGCGTCGGCGCCGGTGCGATCGATCGGCACCTGTCCCGCGGAGGAAAAGAACCACCTCTGGAACGCGCCCTTGAGGCCGGCGCCGGTGAAGTACTCGCTCTTGGCGAGGAACGTGATGCGACGGGGCACGAGCAGCGGCAGGTAGAACGAGTCCAGAACCGCCTTGTGGTTACTGGCGAGAATCGCCGGACCGTCGACCGGGATATTCTCCCCGCCTTCGAATTTCGGCCGTCCCATGAGCCACAGCAGCGGGCCCAGCAGAACGTATTTGAACAGCCAGTACCACATGGCATCCTTCCCGGAGTCGAACGAGGCAGGCTCACCTGCCCGCCGACAGACTCTACGTCGACACAACGGTCGGACGCACCTCGTCGACGTGCTGCGACCCACGCCGGGCCGCCGAAGTGGCGAAGATCTCGGTCGCCGCGGTCACTTCACCCTGCGGTGTGCAACTCACCCGCGAGGAGTGCCGCGCCGATCAGCCCCGCCGCGTCGCCGAGCTGCGCGGCACGAACCCGGGCGAGGGGCCGGTGGCCGGCGCCGGTGGCGGCGGCAGCGTAGTGGTCGCGTGCATCGTCGAGGAACAGCGACGCCGATCCCGACACTCCCCCACCGATCACCACGAGTTCGGGATCGTAGACGTCGGCGACCATCGACAGTCCCAGGCCCAGCCAGCGCGCGAACTCTGCCATTGCCGCGACTGCGAGAGCGTCACCGTCGTGCGCCGCGCCGGCGATCCGGCGGCCGGTGAGTGAGCCGGGATCCGCGGCGGCGTCGGCGGCAAGCTGGGAACGGCCCGGATCGGCGGCGAGCATCTCGACAGCGATGTCGACGAGCGCTGTACCGCTGCAGTATCTCTCCCAGCACCCGCGTTTGCCGCATGCGCACGGCCGTCCGTCGGGCACCACCCGGAGGTGGCCGAGTTCGGGCGCGATTCCGTGTGCGCCCCGGAAGATTCGGCCGTCGAGAAGCAATGCCGCGCCGATCCCGGTGCCGAGCGCCACCACCACCGCGATGCGGCTGCCGGCCGCCGCACCGAATCGGTACTCGGCCCACGCGGCGGCGTTCGCGTCGTGTTCGAGCACGACCGGTAGGCCGAATCGGTCCGTCAGCCGGTCGGCCACCGGCGCGTTCACCCACGGCAGGTGCGGCGCGAACCGCACCGTCCGGCGGTCGGCGCTGACGAATCCGGCGATCGCGACACCGACGCCGGAGACGTCGTTGCGCTCGGCGAGGTGCCGAACCGTGCGATGCAGCGTCGTTTCGAGCACCGGCACGGACCCCGGCGTCGGTGCTCGGATGGAATCGACGACGACCCCGTCGCTGTCGACGACCGCGGCCCGAATGGTACTGCCGCCCACATCGATTCCGATGGTCAGGCGATCGTTCGCGCTCGTGTTCGCACTCATCGGTCAGGGGCGGATGGTGACCGAGATCGGGACGAAGCCACCACCGCGTGCCGGTGGCTCGGGTGTCGGCCCGCCCGGATCGTCCGTGTCGTCCGGACCGGGGTGCGGCGACGGCAGGTACCGGGCGAGCAGTTCGCGTACGAGTGCCATGAGTGCCGCAAGGTGCGACGCGAGCCGGTCGATCAACTCGTGGTTCTCACCGCGCAGAAGTGCGGCGACCGCGCACAGCGGGCACCACGTACAACCGTTGTCGGAGGCCGGGACGGCCGCCGCGTCGGAATGTGCAGCGGCAGCATCGCTTTTCGTGTCGGGCGTCTGTTGCACGGCCGTCTCGATCCGGTCGAGGACCGTCTCGACCAGTACCCGCAGATCAGCGAGCAGTGCATCGTGGTCGGCGCTCATCGCGGCCACACCGCCGGGTCGGGGACGAAGCGCACGATCAGGTCGCTGCCGTCGAACTCGGCGGCCGATACGGTGCATCGCCGCAGACCCGAGGCGAGCCGCAGTCGACGGCGGATGCCGTCGGCGCCGATCACGAGATCGTCGTCGACGCGGCCGAGGGTCAGCGATGCCGGATCGGCCAGCGGAAGATGCATACGCATCGCATACACGGCATCCACCCCTGCCCCTGATTCGTGCTGTACGCGGATCGGATCGGCACCGGACGGCACCCGCGTACCGCTGTCGTTTCCGACGAGCACCGCGCCGAACTCCCGCAGAGGCGCCAACCCTACCGGTTCGGCGGCACGACGCTCGCATTCGACGACCGGCACCCCGTCGACCGCAGCGACGATACGCGTGACAACCTCCCGCTGCGCGGTGCGACATGTCTCCAACCACTGCGCTGCAGCGCCGTCCTCGCCGGCGAGGTCGGGCAGGATTCCGTTGACCATCACCCGGTCGAGCCGCAGGCCGGACAACGCCAGCCAGGACCGGATCCGGCGGAATTCGGCGAATCCGGCGCGATCCGGTGTCGAGACCAGTGTCGCGGTGATGCGTTCCCGATCTTCGAACAGCTCACACGTCCCATGGATGCTCGCGAGGACACGATCGAACAATGCCACCACCATCGCCAGGCGTGTATCCGGACCGGTGGCGGCTTCGACGCGGCGGTGCTGCGGCCAGATCCGCTCGACGTAGTCGGCCACCATGCGCGGCGCCGCGAGCGTCCTGAACGCATCTGCCGATGCGGGTGCGTCGACGATGAGGGTGTGCCAGCGTCCGTCGTCGGCGAGGCGCGCCACCTCGGCGAGTGCGAGTAGCTCCTGGATCCCGGGCAATCCGGTGAGCTCGGCCGGGGCGGGCAGTTCGAACGGTCCGGCATGGTCGTGCGCACCCGCCAGCGACATCAACCCGGACAGCATCGAGAACCGGTCTTCGAGCAGCGCGAGCGAATCGATTTCGAGGACGTCGAGACCGTCCTCGACGGCCCGTACCCCGGTGTCCGGGGCCGTGTCGAGTACGTCGGTCAGCGAATGCGCTTGGTCGATGGAGACGAGGAGGACGGGTTTGTCGACCCGGGCCGCGGCGAGGGCCGTCGCTGCCGCGAGCGTAGATTTCCCGGCGCCGCCTTTTCCGACGAACAGCCGTACGCGTGCGGGCACGGCGTCGCGCGGGCTCAGCCCTCCACCTGCTTCTTGAGTTCCTTGAGCGCGGTGTCGGTGATGACCTTCTCGGCCTTGCGTTTGAACAGGCCGATCATCGGGATCGTCAGATCTACCGTGAGTTCGTAGTCCACGACCGTGCAACCGTCGGGGGTGTCGCTGAGCGCGTAGGACCCGGACTGGGCCTTCTGGATGTCACCACTTTCGAGCTCCCAGCTCACGGCACGCCGGTCGGACGCCCACCGGTACCGCAGGACGTAGGTGTCCTTGACGACGCCCGCATCCAGGACGAAGCGCACCCGCTCGGCCTGACCGTCCGGCCGCCATGCGAGGACCTCCACCGACTTCGCCGCGGCAACCCAGGTGGGATAGGCGGCGAAATCAGCGATCACAGCCATCACCTGCTCGGCAGGCGCCTCGATGGTGATCGACCTCTTGGTCTTCTCGGCCATCCGATGAACGCTCCCTTTCCGTTGTCCTGCCCCGCAGGCACTTCGGGCCGAGGCACTCGGCCCCGGCGCTATTGTCTACTACACACGCTATCGATTCGCATCGACTCGGTCGACGTCAGGGCCGCGGAGGCTCACCGGCCGCCCGGCCGGCCTCGAGGCGTTGCTTGACCTCGAACGCCATCTTCTTGCCTTGCACCCGCCGCGCGCGGGTCATCTCGGCCGGGTTCAGAGCGGCAACGCGTTCGGGTGCGACTCCTGTCGGCTCACAGTGCAGGAAGTAGTGCACGACGGCGCCGTCCAGGACTGCCTCGACCCAGACCTCCATCGTCCCCTCGATCGGCCCGGACACCGCCCAGCGGATTCCCTTCTCCGCACGGTCCTCACGGATCGTGAGAACAAGGTCGGGCCACCATGCGCGTTGCCGATCCGGCGCTGCCACAGCCGCCGCGATCCGCGCGGGAGACGCGGCGATGAAGGTTTGATCCGCCACCTGAATGCTGCTCACCCGGATAGCTTCACACACGGCAGCGTGCCGCCTTTTCGTCACCCCACTTTTCGCGACGGCGGTTCGGCGGCGGGTGTTTCGGCACCGAGCAGGCCGCGCAGCTTCGCACCGAGAACATCCCAGCGCCACTGGGTGGAGACCCATTCCCGTCCGGCCGCTCCCATGGCGGCGGCGCGGTCGCGGTCGGCGAGGGCACCGGTGACGGCAGTCACGATTGCGGTCACCGAGGTGCCGTCGACCACGAACCCGGTCTCGCCGTCGCGCACGGTTTCCGGTGCGCCGCCCGAGCGCCCGGCGACCACGGGTACACCGGTGGCGGAGGCCTCGAGGTAGACGATGCCGAGTCCTTCGACATCCAGTCCGGCGCCGCGAGTACGACACGGCATGGCGAACACATCCGCGATGGTGTGGTGCGCGGCGAGTTCGACGGCGGGCACCGTGCCGGTGAAAACCACGTCGTCGGCGACACCGGTGGTGTGTGCGAGTTGCCGCAGCCGGTTCTCGTAGGGTCCGCCGCCCACGATCACGAGGACTGCGCCTTCGACGCGGCGCCGGATCTCGGGAAGGGCTCTGATCAGCATGTCCTGCCCCTTGCGCGGCACCAGTCGCGACAGGCACAGCACGGTCGGGCGGTCACCGAGCCCGTAGCGGGCGCGCAGTTCGGCCCGAGCCGCCGGGTCCGGGCGGAAGACGTCGGTGTCCACACCCGATGGCAGGTGCTCGAGGCCGGCATCGGGGCCGAAGGCCGACGCGAAGCGTCCGCGCGTGTAGCGGCTCACGTAGGTGACGGTGTCGGTCGTGTTGCCGATGCGACGAAGCGCCTGCCGTCCCCCGGGCACCATCGACCAGCCCACTTCGTGACCGTGGGTACTGGCCACGATGCGCCGGGCGCCAGCGCGTCGCAGTACCGGTGACAGCAGGGCGAGCGGTGCGGCGGCGCCGAACCACACGTTCTCGCATCCGAGATCGGCGAGCAGTCGCGTGGCGCGCCGGGCGACCGACGGTGTGGGGAGCATCAGCGTGGTGGGATGCCGTACCACCTCGAACGGCTGCCGCGCATCGAACTTGGTGTGGCTGTCGCCGCGCCAGCGCGGCGCGTACACGACGAGGTCGTCGGCGGGCAGTTGAGCCGCGAATGCTTGGAGGTACGACTGGATACCACCGGGGCGAGGCGGAAAATCGTTTGTCACCAGCAGTGTTCGCGACATGGCTACACCGTAGGGTGTGCGGATCGTGTGGGCTGAAGCGGGTTACCCGCGGACGCTGTCGACATTTGCGGACAGCCACCGTGCCCAGCGTTCGAGGAAGGTGTCGGTGTCCAGTCCCGTGGTTTCGGAGAGCACCGCGTCGAGTCGGCCCGCCGGGACGGGCCCGGCGGCGAGGGCCCGGTAGAGCGATGTCAGCCGGTCGAGACCGAATTGGTCCGCGGTGAATGCGGCGAGCGACCACGACGTCTCGTACGCCGCGCGGGATCGAATGGGATCGGTGAAGTCGCCGTCCGGCGGCAATGCCACCGGCGGCCCTGTCCCCCGGACCTTCTCGGTGAGCGCGGGCGCGATTCGGGCCACATCGCCTCCGACGACGCGGTCGCCGTGGCTGCCGCGGTATCCGATGTAGTCGGCATACCCCTCGAGAATCCACAGCGGAGACCCGTCGACGGTCCGCGAACGCGCGGCGATGTGTACCAACTCGTGGCGGAGCACGGCGCGCAGGCCGGCCCGGGACAGCCTCTCGCCGGCCGTGGGACTGAAGACGATGCGTTGGCCGGTGGCCGTGTCGCGAGCCGGATCCACTGCATCGGAGACCGCGACGGCCGCGATCTCGGCACCGTTGTGCGAGGTCCCCACCAGATGGGTGAATTCCTCCTGAGAGCCGGTGACGACCACGAGCGCACGCTGTGACCACGTGGCACCCCACACCTCGGAGACGGCGTCCACGGCGGATCCGAGTTCGGCTGCGACGGCCTCGATCAGCTCACGACGGTCCGGATGCCCCATGACCAGGGAGCTACCACCGGCGGTGCCGGTATCCAGGACGACCAGCGGCCCGTAGTCCCACGGGCCCCGCCAGGTGCCGGAATCGCCACCCGGATCGGCAGCGGCCGCCTCGTCGTCGACGAGGCGCCAGCCGGAGGGACGTTCGACGAGCAGCGCCGTAACGGGTTTGCGGGTCGGGGGCTCGTCGATCCCGTCGACGGCATAGCGCAGGTAGACCGTCGCCTCGCTGACGGGATCGTCACCGAACCGCGCCGCGACGTCGCCGGCGACCGGGGTGAGCGGTTCGGGCCCGAGTTCGTAGCCGAAATCGGCGAGAGGGACGGCAGCGAGCGCGGACATGCGCCGAAGTTCCGCGGTCAACAGTCCCCGGGCCGCATCGGGGTCGATCACCGCGGCGAGTGCGTCCTCGTCGCCGGCACGGATCGCGCCCGCCCACGCATCGAGCAGCGCCTGCACCGCGACTCTGCGGTCGGTGGCCGTGGAGTCGGCGGGAGCTATCACAACGAGCCCACCGACCACGATCACCGCGAGGAGCAGTCCGGCGAGACCGTACCGTTCCCAGCGCGGAGCATCAGGTGCCCGCCGGCGGACACCGGCTGCAGACGACGAGGGGGCGGGCGCAGGCACGGCGAACAGTGTAAGCGTGGCCCTCCGCCGGGTCCGCTACCGCAGCCGTCAGTACCGGCGGGCGCTGTGGAACGGGAAGCTGTCCATCGCCTGCACCTTCACGGGCACACCGAAGGTGGACGCATGCACGATGTTGCCGTCGCCGGCATACAGGCCCACATGGGATGCGTCGTTGTAGAAGATGACGACGTCGCCGGGTTGCAGATTTTCCCGCGACACCGGTATCCCGCCCTGGGCCTGAGCTTGGCTCGACCGCGGAAGCGTCTTGCCCGTCTGCTTGTACGCCCACACCACGAGCCCCGAGCAATCGAATTGGTTCGGGCCGGTAGCGCCCCATACGTAGGGGTCGCCGATCCGGGTCATCGCCGCGCGCAGCGCTCCACCTCCGGTGCCCGGCACGAGATGCGACAGGATCTTCTCTGCGTCGAGACCCGGGGGGAACGGAGTTCCGGCGAGGACGGCCTTCTCCTGGTCACCGAGCGCGTCGAATGCGTCGAGGACACGCTCGATCTGCGTGTCGAGTTCGCCACGTTGCCGTTCGAGATCGTCACGCAGAGACTGGGCCTGCTCTGCCGCACGTCGTGCTGCCTCGGCGGAATGCTGTGACGCCGCGGCGGCTTCGGCGGCGGCGGCGGTGGCGACACGGAACTTCTGCACGTCCTGGGAGGTCTGTTCACCGAGGACGTCGAGCAGCACCATCTGGTCGAGCATCTGCTGCGGTGAGTCGCTGACCATAACGGCGAACAGTCGGTTGGTACGCGCCCCGCGGTAGTTGGCCCGCGCGAGCTTGTCGACGACCGGTCGGAAGCGCGCGACCTCCGTCTGCGCCGCCGTCAACGCCTCCCGGTCGGCTACGGCCCGGCTCTCGGCGGCGTGCTGCTCGGCGATTCTCGCGTCGAGGTCGATTCCGGCCTGGTGCATGGCTTCTGTCGTCTGCTCGGATCGGCGCGAGAGATCCGCGAGGTGCTCGAGTTGTGCCGTCGGACTGTCGCCGGCCGGGTCCGCCGCTGCGGGTGCGGAGGTGATGCCGAGGAGGAGAAGTACCGTGCCGGCGAGAACGGTGCGAACAGCCGATTTCGTCCTGTCGGAAACCACGAGGAGTGCGTCCTTTCCCAAAGATCTCGATCAGGTTACGGAATGGCATAGGTTTGTGTCTACCCGGCAGTAGCAACACGGATCGGCACCCCGGTAACGACGTGAGGGTGGGCCGGCACGAAGCCGACCCACCCTCACGCGGATGCCTCGATCAGACGCGGGACGCTCCGATCGGACTCGAAATCAGAAGCGGCGTGCGCCGTCGACCGGCATCGAGTTCAGCGGCGCGATCTTGACCGGCTGGCTCGAGGTCGACGCGTGGACGATGTTGCCGTTGCCGATGTAGATGCCGGTGTGGCTGCCGCCGTAGAACGACACGACATCGCCGGGCTGCAGGGCCGAGACCGGCACCGACTGGCCCGCGGACGCCTGCTGGTAGCTGGTGCGCGGCACGTTCAGGCCCACCTGCTGGAACGCCCACTGGACGAGACCGGAGCAGTCGAACGCGTTGGGGCCGGCCGCACCGTAGACATACGGGGCGCCGATCTTGCTCTGGGCGACATCGGCGGCGCGCTGACCGACCGAGGAGTACGGCGCGGTGAACGGCGCCGGAGCCGCGGCCGGAGCAGCCTGCGGAGCCTGGGGAGCCGGCGGCAGAAGGTTGGTGACCTCCGCCGGGACCGTCACGCCGGCGGGAAGGTCGAAGGTGCCGACGCCGGGGATGCTGACGGGTGCCGCCATCGCGGGCCCGGTCGAGACGGTAACTGCGCCGAGTGCCAGCGCGCCGACAACAACTGCACGCCGAACGGAACGCATACGATTCTGTGAGACCACGAGGGGATGTTCTCCAATTCTTCCGTTACCCGCCGACCGAGTTAGCTGACGGGTTCGGGCCGGAAGAATTCAGCCCTACCCCTCTGTCCGCTGACGCGGTCGAGGGGATTCACCCCAGGTACTAAGTGGGTCCCCGGCTCGGGCACCTGTGTGGGTGTCCCGATTAGGCGGTGGCCGAGCGGCTGCGACCCGGTGGGCCGCCAAACTCTCCGCTTGGTCTCAGGAAGATTACGAAACGGCATCGAAGATGTCGAACACTCCAAGTGAGGGTTGTCCCATTTGGGGTGGTTACCCGTTTCGGGACGGGCGGCAGGCCTATCCGATAACAGTCGTGTAACGACGAAGGGGATGGGCCTGTCCCCATCGCCCCCGGCTACCCCTCCGTGAGCGACGGAGCGAGAACGATTTCCCAGGCAGGGGCCGGATTCGAGTGCCCCGAGCCGTCGAGACGGCCGCCCGGACGACGGGCGCCGCGCACCCCCGTCCGCGCGGATCGACCGCCACCCACCGCTACCCTCCCCGGCGAAACCACGATTCGATGTGACGCTCGTCTCCCTCCCCGGCCCGTAGCGGCTTTTGCCGGGTTCGCGCGGAGCTGTCGGTGCCGCTTTCTAGGCTCACCCACATGACGCCGTCGCCCAGATCCACCGACAACGGACCGGGTGTCCAACTCAGTTTCGACGAACTGGACACGCCCTTGCGCGAAACCACCTTTGTCGTCGTCGACCTGGAGACCACGGGAGGCAGCGCGAGCGAAGACGCCATCACCGAGATCGGCGCGGTCAAGGTCCGCGGCGGCGAAGTCCTCGGAGAATTCGCCACCCTCGTCGACCCCGGACGTTCGATCCCACCCGACATCGTGCGGCTCACCGGCATCACCACGGCCATGGTCTACGCCGCCCCGCGAATCGAGCAGGTGCTCCCCTCTTTCCTCGAGTTCGCGGCCGGCTCCGTCCTCGTCGCCCACAATGCCGGGTTCGACGTGGGATTCCTGCGGGCCGCCGCCACGCGCTGCGACCATTCGTGGCCGCGATTCCAGGTCGTGTGCACCGTGAAGCTGGCACGCCGAGTGCTCGGCCGCGACGAAGCGCCGTCGGTGCGCCTATCCGCACTCGCGGAGCTGTTCCGCGTCTCGACCCAGCCCACCCACCGGGCGCTCGACGACGCCCGCGCCACCGTGGATGTGCTGCACGCGCTGATCGAACGAATCGGCAACCTGGGCGTTCACAGCCTGACCGAACTGCGCGACTACATCCCCGCGGTCACCGCCGAACAACGCGCCAAGCGCTCCCTCGCCGCGCACCTTCCGCACCGGCCCGGGGTGTACCTGTTCCGTGGCCCGTCCGACGAGGTTCTCTACGTCGGCACCGCGGTGGACCTCCACCGCCGCGTCCGCAACTACTTCACCGGATCGGAAACACGACCGCGACTCCGCGAGATGGTGGCCCTCACCACCCGCATCGACCATGTCGAGTGCTCCCACGGGCTCGAGGCCGGAGTACGCGAATTGCGTCTGCTCGCCGCCCACACGCCTCCGTACAACCGTCGTTCCAAGTACCCCACACGCGGCTGGTGGATCGTTCTCACCGACGAAGCCTTCCCTCGGCTCGCCGTCGGCCGCACACCTAGCGCCGACGCGGTGGGACCGTTCTCGTCACGCGCCGCAGCCACGGAGGTTGCGGCTACCCTCGCCGAGTTCTGCGGCCTGCGCACCTGCACGCGCCGGATCGCGCGGTCGGGCCGCCACGGCGATCGCTGCCTGCCCGGCGCGGTCGGTGCGTGTTCCGCCGCTGCACACGGCCTTCAGGACCCGCAGCAGTACTCCGCTCAGGTCGAACACGCGCGCGCCGTGATCCACGGTCGCGACGACACGGTCCTCGCACGCCTCCACACCCGCATCGAGCAGCTGGCAGCAGCCGAACTGTTCGAGAACGCCGCGCGCCTACGCGACCGAGCCGCCGAAACAGTACGAATACTCCGGCGCACGCAGCGACTCGCCGCGATAGCCGCGATCGACGAACTCGTCGCGGCGCGCCCCTGCCCCGAAGGGGGGTGGGATTTCGCCGTGATCAGAGCGGGAAGACTGGCCTCGGCGGGGGTGGCCGCCCGGCACGTTCCCCCGATGCCGGTCGTCGAGGCCATCACGGCAGGTGCCGAAACGATTCGCCCGCTGTCCGGACCGTTACGCGGCGTACCGGTCGAGGAGATCGGGTTGCTCGCCCGGTGGCTCGATGCGGACGGCGTCCGGATCGTGCGCACGACGCACGGCTGGGCCGAGCCGGTATACGGCGCAGGACGCCGCTCCGCATGGGCAGACCTCGCCCGTCAGGCCCGCGCGTCGGCCGACCCCGTCCCCGACGAACTCCGGCACCACTTAGTCTGAGATCCCCCGAGGAGGTAAGGAGCCCTCATGATCAACGCCATCGTCCTGATCGACGCCGACGCTCACCGGATCCCGGAAGCCGCGCAAGCGGTCGCGGACATTGCCGGGGTCGACAAGGTGTACTCGTGCGCCGGGGACGTCGACCTCATCGCGCTCGTGCGCGTCCGCGACCACGAACAGATCGCCGAGGTGGTCACGCGCGGAATCAACAAGGTCGAAGGCGTGAGTAAGACCGTCACCCACATCGCCTTCCAGTCGTATTCGAGCGCGGATGTCGAGGCGGCCTTCTCCATCGGCAACTGAGGCCTCACGCCGGCACCCGGTGCAGGCGGGTCCGTGCCCCTTTCGGGATGCGGACCCGCACCGCTCAGGCCGATCCGGCGAGGCGTGTGGTGACCTCGCTCCACTTCTGCAGGACAGCGGCGGCGCCACCGCTGTCGATCGCCGCGGCAGCAGTCTGCAGTCCCGCGGCGAGGGCGTCTTCGAGGCTGCCGTCCACTCCCCGGAACGCGGCGATCGCCCCGGCCGCATTGAGTAGCACCGCGTCGCGCACCGGACCTGTTTCACCGGCCAGCACGGCGCGAGCTATCACGGCGTTCTCTCCGGCGTCACCCCCACGCAGAGCCTCGAGCGGAACCCGGGTGATACCCAGATTCGTCGGATCGAGCTTGTCGACGCGTACCTGCCCGTGCTGCACGATATGGACCGTCGAGGTGGTCGAGGTCGTGAGTTCGTCGAGCCCGTCGTCGCCCCGAACAACCAGCGCGGAGTTGCCCCGCTGCGCCAGCACCCCGGCGATCGTGCCGAGCAACCCCTCGAACGCGCACCCGATCAACCCCGCTCGGGGACGGGCGGGGTTCGTCAGCGGGCCGAGCACATTGAAGACCGTGGGGATACCGATCTCCTTGCGCGGCGCCCCGGCAAAACGGAGGGCCGGATGGTAGACCGGCGCAAAGCAGAACCCGATACCTGCCTCGGCGAGCGACTGCGCGACCTCCTCCGGCCCGAGGTCGATGTGCACGCCCAGTGCCTCCAGCACGTCGGCTCCACCGCTCTTCGACGACGCGGCCCGGTTGCCGTGCTTGACGACCCGGATCCCGGCGGCCGCGACGACCAGGGACGCCATCGTCGAAATGTTGACGGTGTTCGCCCGATCGCCGCCGGTGCCCACGATGTCCACCGCATCGTCGTCGACCGGCACCAGCCGGGCGTAACCGAGCATCGTGTCCGCGAGCGCCCGCACCTCGTCGGGTGTTTCACCCTTCATCTTCAGGGCCACGCCGAACGCCGCGATCTGGGCAGATGTCGCGTTATCGGAGAAGATCTCCTCCATCGCCCACTGGGCTTCGGCACGTGACAGATCACGTCCGGCAGTGAGGGCGCCGAGCACCGACGGCCAACTCGAACCCGTCTCGTCCGCCGATCCCTTCGCGTTCATCGCACCTGCCCTCGCCGCATTCCGCTCCCTACCGGACACGCGTGTGCCCTCCGCCGCGTGAGCTTAGTCAGCCGTAATCTTCGGGTCACGCTCGCCCGGTTGCAGTGCGTCCCATCCCAGCGCAGTGCCGCCGAGCCGCTGCGCCAGCGACACCATTCGCGACTTCTCCTGGGCACAGTGCAGCGCATCGAGAATCTGGACCCTCTGCAGCACGAGCGCGGCCCGACCCTTCGGCACGGCCGCTCCGCCCGCCGACAGCGCCGGCAGGTAGCCATCCTGCCCGGCGAGCGCGGCAGCTTCCTCCACCGCACCGGCCGGCAATTCGAGATGGTGCCGGAGTACCGCTTCCTCGTCGGGAATCCATTGCGGCGCCGCCATCGCGCCCCGATCGAGCACCGTCGAACACGCCTCCGCATCGTCGAACGAGGACACCACCACAACGAGGTCCGTCCGGTGCGGATCGAGCGGCTCGCTCCGGCCCCCGCCGAGCAGGCTGCGTAACCGTTGCCATATCCCTGTCACAGCGCCCATCCCACCACGATTATCTTGTTTCGGCGCCCGTTCAGGACCATCAACCAGCACAAAGTTAACGGCTGGACCTGCATGGACGCGCCGATTTCGGCCCCGATTGCCCAAGACTTACTACGACGGGTCATACTAGCCAGCGTGACGAGCGCAGTAGGGACTTCAGGATCTGCAATCACACAGCGCGTGCACTCGTTGAACCGGCCCAACCTGGTCAGCGTCGGCACCATCGTGTGGTTGTCCAGTGAGCTCATGTTTTTCGCAGGGCTCTTCGCCATGTACTTCGTGGCACGGGCGCAGGCGCCGGAGGGCATGTGGCCTCCGCCGCCGACCCATTTGAACCTCTGGTTGGCGGTGCCGATCACCATGGTGCTGATCGCGTCCTCCT
Organism: Rhodococcus chondri; assembly: GCF_036327435.1. Classification (NCBI taxonomy): domain Bacteria; kingdom Bacillati; phylum Actinomycetota; class Actinomycetes; order Mycobacteriales; family Nocardiaceae; genus Rhodococcus; species Rhodococcus chondri. The sequence continues at coordinate 36,286 of NZ_JAUZMZ010000018.1, forward strand.
TCACCTGCCAGCTGGGCGTCTTCGCTGCCGAACGCGGCGACGTGTTCGGCTTGCGGCGGTGGTACATCATCACCCTCGGCATGGGCACCTTCTTCGTGCTCGGTCAGGGCTACGAATACATCACCCTGGTCAAGGACGGCACCTCCATTTCGAGCAGCGTGTACGGCTCGGTGTTCTACATGACCACCGGTTTCCACGGTTTGCACGTGATCGGCGGCCTCGTCGCCTTCGTGTTCCTGCTGGTCCGTACCCGGGTCAGCAAGTTCACCCCGGCGCAGGCCACCGCGGCGATCGTCGTCTCCTACTACTGGCACTTCGTCGACATCGTGTGGATTGCGCTGTTTGCCACGATTTATTTCATCCGTTAGCCAGCTGAACGCCCAGGCAGCCCCCTGACGTCCAGTCCGTCCCGACATACAAAAAGGGATACAGATGAGTTCATCCCCACCTCTCGCATCCGAGGGTGACATGCCCGGTCAATCGGCAGCTGCCGCTGCCAAGTCCCGTCGCCAGCGCAAGCTCCGCCGTCGCGTCACGGGCGCGCTGGTCCTCGCGCTCGGCCTGCTCAGCGCCGGCTTCCTGGCTTCCGCGTTGACACCCGCCCCTCAGGTGGCCACGGCGCAGGACGACCAGAGCGCACTGATCCGCGACGGCAAGCAGCTCTACGAGACTTCCTGCGTGACATGCCACGGGGTCAATCTCCAGGGCGTCCAGGACCGCGGTCCGACACTGATCGGTGTCGGCGAAGCGGCCGTGTACTTCCAGGTCTCCACCGGACGTATGCCTGCCATGCGGAACGAGGCCCAGGCCCTTCGCAAGGACCCGAAGTTCGACGCACGGCAGACCGACGCCCTCGGCGCCTACATCCAGGCCAACGGCGGAGGCCCCACGGTCATCCGTGACGAGAACGGCGAGATCGCCCAGTCGTCGCTGCGTGGCGACGACATCGGTCGCGGTTCGGAGCTGTTCCGCCAGAACTGCGCGTCGTGCCACAACTTCACCGGCCGCGGCGGTGCCCTGTCGTCCGGCAAGTTCGCGCCGAACCTCGATCCGGCGAACGAGCAGCAGATCTACACCGCGATGGTTACCGGCCCCCAGAACATGCCGAAGTTCTCGGATCGCCAGCTGACCATCGAGGAGAAGCAAGACATCATCGCGTACGTCAAGTCGGCCAGTGAAACGCAGGACCCCGGTGGATACGGGCTCGGCGGGTTCGGTCCGGGAGCCGAGGGACCGACCATGTGGGTCGTGGGCATAGTCGCCGTCGTCGGCGCTGCACTGTGGATCGGAGCTAGGTCATGAGTGGCGGCGAAACGCCGAACAAGCACGCGGTCGAGAACCTCGACCGGATGAGCCGTGACGACCTCGTCACGCTCGGCACGAACCTCGACGGTGTCGATGTCGCGTTCCGCAAGGACCGGTGGCCCGTCGAAGGCACCCGCGCCGAGAAGCGCGCGGAGCGCAACGTCGCCTTCTGGTTCGCGCTCGCCGGCGTCGCCGGAATCGCGTTCATCGCGATCTACCTGTTCTGGCCGTGGGAGTACGCAGGTCCGGGAGAGGAGAACTACGGGCGCTACAGCCTCTACACCCCGCTGCTCGGTCTCACCCTGGGTCTGTCGATCCTCGGGATCGGCGTCGGTGCAGTGCAGTTCACCAAGAAGTTCATCCCCGAAGAGGTGTCGATCCAGGATCGTCACGACGGGCAGTCCACGGAGGTTGATCGCCGGACCATCGTCGCCGAACTGTCCGATTCGCTCGACACGTCCACGCTGCCGCGCCGGAAGCTGATCAAGCGGACCGCGATTTTCGGTGGCGGGGCGCTCGGCCTCGGTCTGATCATGCCGCTCGGCGGCCTGATCAAGAATCCGTGGGCCGAGGGCGACGACTCCCCGCTGTGGGTTTCCGGCTGGACTCCCCGCTTCGAGGGCGAAACGATCTACCTGCGCCGCGATACCGGCCGCCCCCAGGACATCGTTCTGGTGCGTCCCGAGGATCTCGACGCCGGTGGCATGGAGACGGTCTTCCCGTTCCGCGAAAGCGATCGCGGCGACGACCATGCGCTGCTCGACAGCCTGCGCGGTATCCGCAACGCCGTGATGCTCATCCGTCTGCGGACCGAAGACGCCGAGCGCGCCATCAAGCGCAAGGGCCAGGAGAGCTTCAACTACGGCGACTACTTCGCCTTCTCGAAGATCTGCACCCACCTCGGCTGCCCGACGTCGCTGTACGAACAGCAGACCAACCGGATTCTCTGCCCGTGCCACCAGTCGCAGTTCGATGCGCTGGAGTACGGCAAGCCGATTTTCGGTCCTGCTGCTCGCGCGTTGCCGCAGTTGCCTATTACAGTGAACGAAGAGGGCTTCCTGGTCGCCAGAGGTGACTTCATCGAGGCACTCGGCCCGGCATTTTGGGAGCGTCGCCCGTGAGTACTGCAACTCAATCCCACGCCGCCAAGGCGGCCGAGAATCTCGATTCTCGGTATCACCTCTCGGCGGGTATACGCCGGCAGATCAACAAGGTGTTCCCCACCCACTGGTCCTTCCTGCTGGGTGAGATCGCGCTCTACAGCTTCATCATCCTGCTGATCTCGGGCGTCTTCCTGACACTGTTCTTCGACCCGTCGATGGCGCACGTCACCTACGACGGCGTCTACACACCGCTGCGCGGCGTGGGCATGTCCCGCGCCTACGAAACCACCCTGAACATCTCCTTCGAGGTGCGCGGCGGTCTGTTCGTGCGGCAGATTCACCACTGGGCAGCTCTGATGTTCGCGGCGTCGATCGTCGTGCACCTGCTGCGTGTGTTCTTCACCGGCGCGTTCCGGCGCCCGCGTGAGGCCAACTGGGTCATCGGCTCCCTGCTGCTCATCCTGGCGATGTTCGAAGGCTTCTTCGGCTACTCGCTGCCCGACGACCTGCTCTCCGGCACCGGCCTCCGCGCCGCGTTCTCGGGTATCACCCTGTCGGTCCCGGTGATGGGCACCTGGCTCCACTGGGCGATCTTCGGTGGCGATTTCCCGGGTGAGCTGATCATCCCGCGCTTCTACGTGCTGCACGTGCTGCTCGTCCCGGGCATCATTCTCGCTCTGATCGCCGCGCACCTCGCGCTGGTCTGGTACCAGAAGCACACCCAGTTCCCCGGCCCCGGCCGCACCGAGCAGAACGTCGTCGGCGTGCGCATCCTCCCGGTGTTCGCGGTCAAGTCCGGCGCGTTCTTCGCAGTGACCTTCGCGGTGCTCGCCCTGATGTCCGGCCTGCTGCAGATCAACCCGGTCTGGAACATCGGTCCGTACAACCCGTCCCAGGTCTCTGCCGGTTCTCAGCCCGACATCTACATGATGTGGACGGACGGCCTGGCACGTATCTGGCCCGCGTGGGAGCTGTACCTCTTCGACCGGTACACGATTCCTCAGCCGTTCTGGATCGCGCTGATCATGGGCCTGGTGTTCGTGGTGCTGACCATCTACCCGTGGATCGAGAAGAAGTTCACGAAGGACGACGCGCACCACAACCTGCTGCAGCGTCCCCGTGACGTGCCGGTTCGCACCGGCATCGGCGCAATGGCCCTGGCCTTCTACATCGTGGCCACGCTCATGTGCATCAACGACATCATCGCGTTCAAGTTCGACATCTCCATCAACGCGACGACGTGGATGGGCCGTATCGGCCTGGTCGTGCTGCCGCCGCTCGCGTACTACATCGCCTACCGCATGTGCCTCGCACTGCAGCGCAGCGACCGTGAGGTGCTCGAGCACGGCATCGAGACCGGCATCGTCCGGCGCCTGCCGCACGGTGAGTACGTGGAGATCCACCAGCCGCTCGGCCCGGTGGACGAGCACGGGCATCCGATCCCGCTCGAGTATCAGGGCGCTCCGGTGCCCAAGCGGATGAACCGTCTCGGTACCGCCGGCAAGCCGGGTATCGGCAGCTGGTGGAGCCCGGATCCGGCCGACGAGGCGGCAGCTCTCGAAGCAGCCCACCACGAGGCGGAGATCGAGCAGCGCACCATCCTGCGCGAGTACCAGGACCGCATCCACGGTGACAGTGGCACCTCCCTCACGAAGGGCGACGGCAAGGCGCACTGACGCCTGACCGACCAAATCGAAGTAGGGCCCCGAACCATCGGTTCGGGGCCCTACTTCGTCGGAGGAGATGTACCGCGCCACTTCGTCTGCACTCATCCGTCCTCCCCGTGGCCATCAGGTCAGTTCGGACGTCTGAACATTGGCGATGTGGCTATTCGTCGCTGTGATGTGCAACATAGTTCTGACCGAACCTGCGATCGCTGCCGATGTTTACTCGATGGAGGAAGATATGACCGAGGTCGACGCTCCTGCGATGCGTGAACTGCTCGGAGACAATGCTCCGAGCAACTGGGGTAAATGGGGACCCGACGACGAGTTGGGTGCACTGAACTACCTCGATACGAGGGAAGTTCTCCGCGGAGTGCAGCACATCAAGACCGGCGAGACCTTCACGCTGCAGATTCACATGGGACGTACCGAAAGCCCCGGCGACCCGCTGTGGCCCGGTCGCGAAGGCATCAAGCGGCAGAATGTGCTCGACGAGAGTTCGTGGGACGGCGACGGCGCTCCGGCGTTCCCGGGCGGGCTCCACTACGCGGACGACACGGCACTCGTCTTCCTCCAAGGATCGACCCAATACGACGCGCTCGGGCATGTCTGGTACGACGGCAAACTCTGGAACGGATACGACGCACGCAGCACCGTCGGAGGGATGGAGAAGGCATCCGTTCTCCCGATCGCGGAGAAGGGTGTCGTCGGCCGTGGAGTTCTGATCGACATGGCCCGTCATCGCGGCAAGCCCTATCTCGACAAGGGTGAGACGTTCGATCACCGCGATCTCGAAGAAGCGGCGGCCGCACAGGGCGTGACCATCGAACCGCACGACATTCTGATCATCCGTACCGGATGGCTCAAGTACTGGTACGAACTGAACAACCCCGAGCAGTTCTACGACGGATTCTGCGAGCCGGGTCTGACGTACTCACCTGAACTCGTCGAGTGGTTCCAGGACAAGGAGATTCCGAATCTGGTGACCGATACGATCGCCAACGAGGTGACCTACGATCCGCAGAGCGGTGTCGCACTCCCTCTGCACTGCGCCCTGATGCGCAATCTGGGTATCGCGTTGACAGAGATCGCCTGGCTCGACGAGCTCGCCGACGCCTGCGCAGCAGACGGCCGATGGAGCTTCCTCTACACCGCTGCACCGTTGAAGGTTGTCAACGGCACCGGCGCCCCGGTGAATCCCCTCGTCATCCGCTGAGAAGCCGAATCATGAGCATCTACGACGAGAAGGTGTGGCTGTCGCAGTACAGCCCGGCGCAGCGAGAACCACGCACGTTGGAGTTCGACGACGCGCTGGCCATGTTCGACGCCACGGTCGAACGCTCCCCCGACACCGACATCATCCGATACTTCGACGGCAGCATCACCGCACGCGAACTCGACGAACTGAGCCACGCGTTCGCCGCCGGCATCATCGATGCGGGATTCCGGTCGGGTGAGCGCGTGGTCATCTACGCACAGAATGTTCCTCAGTTCGTCATCGCCCAGGTCGGAACGTGGAAGGCCGGCGGTATCGCGGTCTCGGCCAACCCCATGTACCGCGAGCGCGAACTCGAGGAGATCCTGCGTGATTCCGGTGCCACGGTCCTGGTGGCGCTGCAGTCGCTGTACACGGACGTGGCAGCGAAGGTTGTCGGGGCGACCGACGTGCGCACCGTGATCACGACCTCGGAACTCGAGTTCCAGAGCGCAAACAGCGGAGCCCTGGCCGGTGCCGAGCGCACCGAGTGTCCTGGCACCATCGACATGGGGGAAATGCTTACGGCCTTCCGTGGTCGGACCGTTCCCCCGGCCGAGATCGGCCCTGACACAGTGGCGTTTCTGACGTACACGTCCGGTACCACGGGTCCGCCGAAGGGGGCGATGACCACCCATCGCAATGTGGTGTTCAATGCACACACCTACCGGGATTGGATCGGTATCGGTGCCGACGACGTAATCCTCGGTGTCGCCCCCTTGTTCCACATCACCGGACTCATCGGTCACATCGCACTGTCGTTGCTGACCGGTGCCCCATTGGTGCTGATGTACCGGATGGATCCGGTCGATACCGTCGAGACGATCGAAAAACAACGAGCGACCTTCACCGTCGGGTCCATCACGGTCTTCATTGCGCTGATGAACGCGGAGAACGCGAACAGGGACGCGCTCTCCAGCCTTACGAAGATCTGTTCGGGCGGTGCACCGATTCCCCCGAGCACGATCGCCGCGTTCGAGGAGAAGTTCGGCCACTACATCCACAACATCTACGGGCTCACCGAAACGACGTCGCCGTCGCATTGTGTGCCGTTCGGTACACGGGCGCCCGTCGACGAACTCACCGGGGCCACCTCCGTCGGTGTACCGGTCTACGACACGGTGGTACGAATCGTCGATGACAACGGACACGACCTTCCTCCGGGCGAAGTCGGGGAACTGGTGACAACAGGTCCGCAGGTGGTAGCCGGGTACTGGAACAAACCCGAAGCCACCGCGAATTCGATACCCGACGGTGTGCTGCACACCGGCGACGTCGGATACATGGACACCAACGGCTGGTTCTACATCATCGATCGTAAGAAGGACCAGATCAACGCCAGCGGATACAAGGTGTGGCCGCGCGAGGTCGAGGACGTGCTCTACGAGCACGACGCCGTCCGGGAAGCGGCGGTGGTGGGTGTGCCCGACCCGTACCGTGGAGAGACGGTCAAGGCGTTCGTGAGCCTCCGGCCCGGGGCCACGGTCACGCCCGAGGAATTGATCGCGTTCACCAAGAGCCGACTGGCCGCCTACAAGTGCCCCCGCGCCATCGAGATCATGTCCGACATCCCCAAGACGGCGACCGGGAAACTGCTGCGCCGAGAACTACGAGCAGCACCAACCGCTTCGGCGTGACGCCGATGAGCTGGGAGGAGAACCCCGTGGGCAAGGTGGTCATGTACAGCTCGGTGTCGGTGGACGGCTTCGTCGCGGACGAGCACGACCGGCCCGGACCGCTGTTCGACTGGTTGTCCAGCGGTGACATACCGTTGGACGAGAGCGGCGAGATCAAGATGTCGCAGACGTCCTACGATTACATCCGGCCGTACTGGGACCAGATCGGGGCGACACTCGTCGGCCGTCACGTCTTCGATATGACGGACGGCTGGGACGGGAAGCCTCCGGGCGGGATCGACCACGTGGTCGTCGTGACGCACCGGCCGGAGCCCGAGGACTGGGACCCGGAGGCGCCGTTTCACTTCGTCGACGGCGTCGAGGCAGCCGTGGGCAAGGCGCAGGAGCTTGCGGGTGACCGCATGGTCGAGGTCGCCGCCGGCGACGTCGGTGGACAGGTGCTTGCCGCAGGTTTGGTCGATGAGGTGCGCATGGACGTCGTACCCGTGGTCTTCGGGTCCGGCAAGCGCTACTTCGGGTCGGTCCACGCGCAGCACCTGCTGGAGGATCCTGACGTGGTGATTCAGGGCAACCGGGTGCTTCACCTGCGCTATCGGGTGCGCCGTCGACCGATCTGAGCCGGTACCCGAAGAAGCCCTCTGCGAACGGTGACCGGGGGTGCACACGACGAAGCGGGCGCCGCACCCTGAGGTGCGACGCCCGCTTCGTCGTGTAGGAGAGAGGCTCAGTGCTTCTCGGGACCGAGATGGTACTCGAACACCAGACCTGCCGCAGCGGCGACGACGAGCACAACAGCCAGCACGATCATCCACGGCTGGAAGAATGCCAGCGAGACTGCGGCGAACGCGGCCGCACCGGCAAGCAGGATGGGCCAGAAGCTGCCCGCGCTGAAGAAGCCGAGGTCGCCGGCGCCGTCACTGATTTCCGCGTCCTCGTAGTCCTCGGGGCGGGTATCGAGCCGTCGGGCGACGAAGCGAAAGTACGTTCCGACGATGAGGGTCAGGCCGGCGGAGAGCACGAGCGCGGTCAGACCCGCCCACTCGGTGCCCCGCTCCGACAACGCGGTAAAAGTCCCGTAGACGATGGCGACGAGCACGAAAAACACCGTCACGACTTCGAAGAGCTTGGCTTCGATCTTCATATCAGCACTTGTCCTTGTCGGTGAGAGGTGGAGCCGGTCACTCGCCCGCGGCGACGGACGCCGAGCGGTCCGTGCGCTCGGTCTTGAACGGCGACGTGGAGGTCGCGATCGGCGACTCGCCGATGGCCTCGAGCGCGCGGGCGTTGGACAGGCCCTGACCCCCGTCTTCGACCGGCTTGCGCAACTCGATGTACTCCGCGAACCGCTCCGGACTCACGGCCCGTACCTCGAAGTTCATCATCGCGTGGTAGGTGCCGCACATCTCGGCGCAGCGACCGACGAACGCGCCCTCACGATCGATCTCGGAGATCTGGAAGATCGGGTCGGATGCGTTGTTGGCGGGGTGGGGGTTCACGTCACGCTTGAACAGGAACTCCGGAACCCAGAAGGAGTGAATGACGTCCGACGAGGCGAGGTTGAACTCGATGCGCCGGTTGGTGGGCAGCACCAGGACCGGGATTTCCTCACTCGAACCGAGGGTCTCGATCTTGTCGAAGTTCAGGTACGACAGATCCTCGGTGGGCAGACCGTGGATCGGGCCGGCCGACGCGTGCTCGTCGCCCTCTGCGGCGACATGCTCTTCGGGCTGCACCGCTGCCTGAGCGATCTCGTCGATGCCGTTGTAGGGCGCGGCTCCGTCACCGAGATCGACTGTCCGGTAACCGAACTTCCAGTTCCACTGGTACGCCGTGACGTTGACGACGACGTTGGGGTTGTCTTCCTTCTCGAGCACGTAGTTCTGGACCACGACTGTGAAGTAGAAGAGCACACACACGGCGACGAACGGGGCCGCGGTGTAGAGCAGTTCCAGCGGGACGTTGTATGCCGTCTGCCGCGGGAACTCGGGGGAATCCCTCTTCTTGCGATATGCGATCACCACCCAGAAGGTGAGTGACCATACGAGAATTCCCATGACGAGGGCGGCGACTGCCGACCACGTCCACAGTTCACGCATACGCTCGGCCTGGGGAGTAATACCCTCCGGCCAGCCGAAACGAAGGACTTCTTCGCTCGAGCACCCGGTCAGCACCATGGCTGCAATGCCGAGTGATGCTGCGAGTCCGAACCGCCGAAGGATCCGACCTTGCGCCACGTTCACGCCTTCCTGATCGCCGCAATTCCACTAGGGCACACCCGGAGGGCAGGCCCAATTACTACGCAGCGTAGACCAAACCCGGGCGCTATCCACCCTCGGGGCGCGCAGAAAGTGTCGCCCGGGTGACAACAACCCGGTCACGGGCGATGTGACGACGTGTTTTCCGTAGTGCCGCCGGGGTCCGGTCCGGGGTCTGCGGCATACTTCACGTGACCAACGTCGGACCCTCCGCGCAAAGTTCCAGCGACACGACGCTGTGTTCGCCGGCGGGGGGACGGCTCCTCTCCCCGACCGGAATCGAGGTAGCGAACGCCGTGTGCGGATTGCTCGGGTTTCTGACCACTGGCGGCACGAACGACGAGGCCGTCGCGCAGGTGGCCGCCGCCATGCACTGCCTGCGTCACCGCGGACCGGACGAGCACGGCACGTGGCACGATGCCGATCTCGTCTTCGGATTCAATCGACTGTCGATAATCGACATCGCGCATTCCCACCAGCCGCTGCGATGGGGACCGCCCGAACAACCCGATCGCTACGCGCTGACCTTCAACGGGGAGATCTACAACTATCTCGAACTCCGCCGGGAACTGAGCGAGAAGTACGGCGCGTCGTTCGCCACCGAAGGCGACAGCGAGACGATCGTCGTGGCGTTCCACCACTGGGGTGCCGATGCCGTGCGCAGGCTGGGCGGCATG
>NZ_JAUZMZ010000190.1:0-8430 GCF_036327435.1 Rhodococcus chondri
GGTCCTCGGCGTGCTGTCGGAGTGGGGCTGGGACGATCGGGACAAGCTCAACGTCAACGGATCCGGCATCTCACTCGGGCATCCCATCGGCGCGACCGGTGTCCGCATGGCGACCACCGCGCTGCACGAACTGAAGCGTCGAGGCGGTGGGCGTGCCCTCGTGACGATGTGCATCGGCGGCGGCCAGGGGATGGCCGCATCGATCACGTCGGCCTGAACGCGCGGGCCCGGAAGCAGCGGAGGTAGAGAATGATTCAGGGAAACGCGCAATTCGATTACGAGGTTCATCGGCCCGAGGGCAGGGACTGGATGGTGTGGGCGCGTTGCCGCGGCTTCGACACCTCGGTCTTCTTCCCACAGAAGGACGAAGGTCGCGGACCGGTGGCCGGAGCCGAGGCGGCCGCCAAGAAGATCTGCCGAACCTGCCCGGTGATCGCCGAATGCCGCGATCAGGCACTGCTCAACGACGAATCGCACGGCATCTGGGGCGGGATGAACTACGCCGAACGGCGCGCGGTCGTGCGGGCCAGGAAGCTGGGCCGGTTGCAGCCGGTGTGACGTTCCGGTGGGCTTTCGGAGGGAAAGATCAAGCCGCCCCGAGCATCTCGGCGAGTGCTGCCGCATCGGCGAGGCTGCGCAGCAGGTCGTTGAGATGGGTACACGTCGAGGTTCCGCGCAGGTCCCGCCGCACCCGCAGGTGGAGTTCGTCGAGCGTGAGCCCGGTGATCCGGGACGCGCTGGCGACGGCGCCCGGACATTCCTGCCACGGCAGCACCCGGGGTGTGGCGATGGAGGAGAGAACCCGTCCTGTCGCCCCGTCGAATGTCGCGTCCAGGTGGTATTCGTGCACGATCGTCTCGAGGCCGTCGGCGTCGACGTGGGTATCGCGGAACCATGCGTCCACCCCGTACCGGGCCTCTTCCCGCGGGCCGGTGTCACAGCGGTACACGTCGATGCGGCGGCGCCTGCGCATTCCGTGTTCGGGCAGCGTCGGCAGTCGGTGCCAGCCCTCGGGATCGCCGGTGTCTTCGATCGCCGGTGCTTGCGGTCCGGTGACGAGGGGTGATGCGCCCACGGTCTCGAACGAGGTCATCAGGGTGCCGCCGGAGACGAAGCCGGCGCACTGATCCGCCGCCGGGATATATCCGGTACGGACACCGTCGCGGAGGGCTCCGGCCGCGCTGAGGGAATTACCGGAGATCAAGGTTGTGCCGGGAACGTCGTCGAGAAGCAGGTGCAGTGGTTCGCGAGCGCGACGCAGGTGCGGTGCCACCTCGTCGAGTCGTCCCCGGAAGCCCACGCTTGCGGACGTGCCGACCAGACCCTGCAGCGTCTCGTCGGCAGGATCGGTGTCCATCCGGGTGATCGTTCGGCCGCCGAGAAAATCGATCTCCATCCCCAGCGTTGCGCCGGAGGCCACGCGAGCCGCACCGTCGTCGCCGGTCACCAGATCGCGTGCGATGCCGACCAGGTGCAGAGCGGACTGCAGGCCACCGGGACGCAACATGTCGATGCTGCTGGTGCGCCGCACGGACCCGGCCCGGCGCGACGGGGTCGCGGTACTCGGATCGTGCACGCCATGGTTCGGATGCAGCACCCGCAGGGGCGGAATCGGTCTCGACGTCACGGGCGCAGACTACCGATTCGGCCGTGCAGAAACTCAGTTCATATTGGTCACCGGGATCAGCGCGCCCGTGATGGGTGCGCCGGCGTCGGAGATCAGGAACTCGATGACCTTGGCGAGGTCGGCGGGCTGCGACCACCGGCTGGTGTCGGCGTCGGGCATGGCGGCGCGGTTGGCGGGGGTGTCGATCACCACGGGCAGCAGTGCGTTGACGCGGATGTGGTCGTCGCGGTACTCGAGCGCCATGGTTTCGACGAGTGCGGAGACGGCGGCCTTCGACGCGATGTACGACGCGCCACCGGGGAAGGGATTGCGGGTGGCAGCCGCGGAGATGCACACGATCGAGCCGCCGCCGCGACGGATCAGGTGTGGCAGCGCGGCCTGGCTGACCGCGTATGCGGTGCGCAGATTGAGGTCGAGCTGGGAATCGAGCACGTCCATCGGCGTCTCGTGCACCCGCGGCCCGGACGTGAATCCGCCGACCAGATTGACGACACCGAACAGGGGAGAGTCGGGATCGTCCATGGCCAGCGCCAGGGCGTCTTCGAGTTGCTGTTCGTTGCTGAGATCGGCCTGCACCAGATGCAGATTCGGATGGGTGCCCACGCGGTCGAGCTCTTCGCGGACAAGCCACGGAACGACGACCCGCCAACCGGATTCGAGAAGGTGTTTCGTGACTGCCGAACCGAGACCGCCGGTACCGCCACTGACCAATACGGTGCGAGCCATGGTCTCACCTACCCTTTCCGATATGCACCCGCGCACTGTCGCCGGGTGACGAGAGTCACGATACCAAAAACGGAAATGTAGTTCTCATTCGGGTCTCTCCGATGCGGACGGGACGCATCTTCGTCGCCGATGGGCGAGGATCGAGCCATACGCCGAACAGCGGGAAAGGATGATCCATGACCGACATCGAGGCCGATTTCGTCCGGGTCGGAGATCTCCACGCGTATCTGGCACGTCCGGCAACCGGAACCGAGGGCGGCATGCTGTTGCTGCCGCCCCTCAACGGCATCGACGAGCAGGTCCGCGAATATGCCGCCGACATCGCTGCCTCGGGAGTGACGGCGCTCGTATGGGACCCGTGGCACGGACCCTCGCTGGACGGTAGCTCCTACCAGAAGCTGCTCGCGATGATGGGCAAGCTCGACGACGAGACCTGCCTGGCCGAGATGAACGCCCTCCTCGATCACGCCTTCGGCCCGCTCGGACTGACGAAGGTCGGAGTGATCGGCTGGTGCCTGGGCGGACGGTTGGCCCTGATTCTCGCCGGCCGGGACGAGCGGCTCGCGAACGTCGTCGCATATCACCCGTCGATCTTCTCGCCGCCGAAGGCCAACCATACGATCGACACGATCGAATCGGCTACGGCCGTCACCGCGCCTGTCATGGTGCTGCACGCGGGTGCCGACACCGTCATGTCGACAGAGACGTTCGCAGACCTTCAGGGCGCACTCCAATCCCGCCGCGCCGGAGCAAGCATCATTCACGTCTATCCGGGCGCCGAGCACGCCTTCAGCACGCGGGCCCGGCACAGCAACCCGATCAACGCCGCCGCTTACGCCGTGTCGTGGCCGCAGGTCCTGCAGTTCGTCGGCGACACGACCCGCTGACAGCGCCGAACACCTCGAAAGGAAGAACCCCGTGGATCAGTTCCCGGCCTATGTCATCACCGAACCCGGCCCTGCCGCGCTCACCAGCGTCACCGAGGCCGACCTGCCCGACGGCGACGTCACGGTCGACATCGCCTATTCGTCGCTCAACTTCAAGGACGGGCTGTCCGTCACCGGCAAAGGCAAGATAGCGCGGCGGTTTCCGATGACCGCCGGTATCGACCTCGCCGGCACCGTCGCGGCATCGGATTCGCCAGACTGGAAGCCGGGCGACGAAGTGGTGCTCACCGGCTGGGGACTGTCCGAAACCCACCCGGGCGCGTACACCACCCGGCAGCGGGTCCGCTCCGAGTGGCTCGTGCGCCGGCCGGAGAGTCTGAGTCCCGCACGGTCGATGGCGATCGGTACCGCGGGGCTGACCGCGATGCTGTGCGTCCTCGAACTCGAAGCGCACCGCGTGCGCCCTGCAGATGGCGAAGTTCTCGTCACCGGCGCCGCAGGCGGAGTGGGTAGCGTTGCCGTCGCGATTCTCGCGGGACTGGGCTACGACGTCGTGGCTTCCACCGGCCGACCCGAGACCCATGAATACCTGACGAGCCTCGGTGCGAAGTCGTTCCTCGACCGGACCGTACTCGGCGGGGAGGTCGGCCGCCCGCTGCAGCCCGAACGGTGGGCCGGAGTGGTCGACACCGTCGGGTCGAGCACACTCGTCAATGCCATCGCCCAGACGAAGTACCGCGGCACCGTCGCGGCGTGCGGCCTTGCCGGTGGCAACGATCTACCTGCCACGGTGTTGCCGTTCATCCTGCGCGGCGTGAGGTTGATCGGTGTCGATTCGGTGATGTGCCCGACCGAGGTGCGCATCGAAGCGTGGCGCCGCCTCGGCTCCGACCTCCCGCTCGACGTACTGGACACGATCACAACCGTGCGTGGATTCCCGGAGATCCCGCAACTTGCGGAGGACATCCTCGCAGGTCGCGTGCGTGGACGCGTCGTCATCGACGTTGCCGGCACCGCCTCGTCCGGGTAGCGACTCGCACGAACTCGACGGAACGGGTTGCAGGTTTGCCGCGAAAGACGACTATGGAGCGCACAACCGGTCCCGGCGTCGAAACGAGGCAGCTGTATGGAGTCGAAACCGACCCCGACGAAACTCGAACAGGTCGTCATCCGCATTGCGGGCGACTCGGGCGACGGCATGCAACTCGCCGGCGACCGGTTCACCGCCGAGGCCGCCGCATTCGGCAACGACCTGGCCACGCAACCCAACTTTCCCGCCGAGATCCGGGCACCCCAGGGCACCGTGCACGGGGTGTCGAGCTTCCAGATCCAGATCGCCGACTACGACGTCCTCACCGCCGGCGACCGACCGGACGTGCTCGTCGCCATGAACCCGGCCGCGCTGAAACCGAACATCGACGACCTGCCGCGCGGTGGCACGCTCATCGTCAACAGCGACGAGTTCACCAAACGCAATTTGGCCAAGGCCGGATACGACAGCAACCCGCTCGAAACCGATGAGTTCGGCGACTACCAGGTGCATGCAATTCCCATGAGCACCCTGACGATCGGCGCGGTCGAACCCACCGGTGTCGGGAAGAAGGACGGACACCGCGCGAAGAACATGTTCGCGCTCGGCGTCCTGTCGTGGATGTACGGGCGGCCGGTCGCGACGGTCGAGCGGTTCCTCGAACAGAAATTCGCGACGAAACCCGACATCGCCCATGCCAATATCCTCGCCCTCCGGGCGGGCTGGAACTACGGGGAAACCACCGAATCGTTCGCCACCACCTACGAGGTGGGCAGGGCATCGCTACCACCGGGCACGTACCGGCAGATCACCGGCAACACCGCGCTCGCCTACGGACTCGTCGCCGCCGGCAGATCGGCGGGCATGGACGTGTTCCTCGGGACGTATCCGATCACGCCGGCGTCGGACATCCTGCACGAACTCAGCAAACTCAAGCGATTCGGCGTCTACACCTTCCAGGCCGAGGACGAGATCGCGGGCATCGGCGCCGCGATCGGCGCGTCCTACGGTGGGGCTCTCGGCGTGACGAGCACATCCGGCCCGGGCATGGCTCTCAAATCCGAGGCCGTCGGCCTGGCCGTGATGACCGAACTCCCGCTGATCGTCGTCGACGTCCAGCGCGGTGGGCCGTCCACGGGTCTGCCCACCAAAACCGAGCAGGCAGATCTGCTGCAGGCCATGTTCGGACGCAACGGCGAATCCCCGGTCGCCATCGTCGCGCCGCAGTCGCCGGCGGACTGCTTCGACGCGGCGCTGGAAGCGGCCCGCATCGCTGTCACCTACCGCACGCCGGTGATGCTGCTGTCCGACGGCGCGATCGCGAACGGCTCGGAGCCGTGGCGCATCCCCTCGGCCGAACAGCTTCCCGCTATCGACCCCGGCTTCGCGACCCCACCGGGCGACGGCGACCCCGGACACCTGCCGTATGCGCGCGATCCGGAAACGCTCGCCCGCGACTGGGCGGTGCCCGGCACCGCGGGTCGTGAACACCGCATCGGTGGTCTCGAAAAGGCCAACGGCACCGGCGACATCTCCTACCACCACACCAACCACGAGTTGATGACACGTCTGCGCGTCGCGCGCGTTGCGGGCATCGAGGTTCCCGATCTGGTGGTCGACGACCCGACCGGTGATGCGGAGGTGCTGCTCCTCGGGTGGGGATCGTCCTACGGTCCGATCGGTGAAGCCGTGCGCCGGGTTCGGCGTGCCGGGCATCCGGTTGCCCGCGCGCACCTGCGGCACCTGAATCCGATGCCCGCGAACCTCGGAGACGTGCTCGGAGCATATCGACGCGTGCTGGTTCCCGAGATGAACCTCGGTCAACTGTCGATGGTCCTCGAGGCCCGCTTCGACGCCGACATCCAACCCGTCACCAAGGTGGCCGGCATGGCGTTCCGCGCCGACGAACTGCACGAGGCGCTCCTCGAGGAGTTCGCGGGCACGCTGAGCGCCACGGAGAACGCCAAGACCCCTGCCGCGGTCGCCGCGGCCGTCACCCGCTGATCGGAGATCCGAGTATGACCGATGTTGTCCACAACGGTGTCTCTCAGAACGGTGCCGTCCACAACGGCGCAGCCAATAACGGCGCTGCCCGAAACAGTTCGGTAGGTGAGGATCTCGGGCTCAGCGCCCTCGCCGATGTGCCGCGCAGCGACACGCCGCAGAAGGCGAAGGACTTCACATCCGATCAGGAAGTGCGCTGGTGCCCCGGATGCGGCGACTACGTCATCCTCGCGACCGTGCGCAGCATGCTGCCGCAATTGGGTCTGGCGAAGGAGAACATCGTCTTCGTCTCGGGCATCGGATGCTCGTCGCGATTCCCGTACTACCTCGACACCTACGGCGTGCACTCCATTCACGGTCGTGCGCCGACCCTGGCGACCGGGTTGGCCGTCACCCGGCCGGACCTGTCGGTGTGGGTCGTCACCGGTGACGGCGACGCCCTGTCCATCGGCGGCAACCACCTGATCCACGCGCTGCGCCGCAACGTGAACATGCGGATCCTGTTGTTCAACAACCGGATCTACGGCCTGACGAAAGGCCAGTACTCGCCGACCTCGGAGATCGGCAAGATCACCAAGTCCACGCCGATGGGTTCGCTCGATGCACCGTTCAACACGATGTCGGTCGCACTCGGCGCCGAGGCGAGTTTCGTCGCACGCGCCCTCGACTCCGACCGGGCGAGTCTGACGGAAGTGCTGCTCGCCGCCGCGCAACACCGTGGCGCCGCGTTCGTCGAGATCCTGCAGGACTGCCCGATCTTCAACGACGGCTCCTTCGACGCGCTCCGCAAGGAAGGTTCCGCGTCGCGGCTGATCCACGTGCGGCACGGAGAACCGATCATCTTCGGGACCGACGACGAATTCTGCGTGGTCCGGCGAGGTTTCGGACTTCGCGTCGCAGCGCGGACGGACGTGGATCCCGGCGACATCGTCGTCCACGACGCACACACCGACGACCCCGAATACGCCTACGCGCTGGCGCGGTTGTCGGATCAGGACCTCGCGTACACCGTCACCGGAATCGTGCGCGCGGTGCGACGCCCGACGTACGACGACGGCGCACGCGATCAGGTGGCGCGGGCGAAGGAGACCGCACCGGCCGATCTTCAGCAACTCCTCGACGGAGGGAACACCTGGACAGTATCGTGACAGGCCGTCGAAAAGGGGAGTGCCAGGTGGCAATGCAATTCGGTGTCTTCGTCCCGCAGTTCCGTCTCGGTGTCGAAGACATGAAGGCGCGCGCGGTCGCCGCCGACGAGGCCGGATTCGACTCGTTCTGGCTCATGGACCACCTGTACTCACCGGGCGGGCGACCCACCGATTCCCTCGAAAGCTGGACACTGCTCACCGCACTTGCCGGCGCCACCTCCACCATCCGACTCGGTCATCTCGTGGGGTGCTCGCCGCTGCGGCATCCGGCACTGCTCGCGAAGATGGCGGCGACCGTCGACCATCTCAGCGGTGGTCGGCTCGATCTCGGGTTGGGTTGGGGCTCGGTCGAAGACGAATTCGAGCGGTTCGGTGTCGCGGTGGGTTCGCGCCGTGAACGTGCCGAGGCGCTCGGTGAGACCATCGAGATCTTCCGGCTGATGTGCACCGGTGAACCGTTCGACTACGACGGCAAGCACTTCCGGCTCAGCGGAGCGTACGGATTGCCCGTTCCGGTGCAGGAGCGGATTCCTGTCCACATCGGCGGCGGTGGACGCACATTGACGATGCCCCTCGTCGCGCAGCATGCGGACTGGTGGAATTGCGTGGGTGGGGCGCGCGATCGACTCGAGGAACTTGCGACGCTGCGCGGCGCGGCCCGGATCTCGGCTCAGTACGCCGTCGGTTTCGCCGAGGACGCCACCGACATACCCGAGGTTTCCGCCGCTACGGCCCGTCGGATGCCGGAATCGGGTTGGGGTGCACCACTGGTCGGTACAGCAGCCGAACTCGTCGAACAACTGCATGCCGAATACCGGCGGGGCGTCGAACTGGCGGTGCTCCGGTTCCACGACTTCGCCGATCCTGCGACACTCGAGCGGTTCGGGCGGGACGTGATCGCGCCGATGCGTGCGCTGACCGTGGTTCCCTGACCGCTGTCCCGACTCTGCGCTCAGCCGTACACGACTCGCCCGTCGATCACCGTGGCGAGGACCGCCGACGCGGACG
>NZ_JAUZMZ010000191.1:0-8416 GCF_036327435.1 Rhodococcus chondri
TGGATGCGTAAGACACACCCATGATCAATCCCTGTCCCCATGCCCGCTCCACCGGCCCGGACAGCACCTCGAATAAAACGAAAACCCCAGCTCACGGGGTCGCTAATCAACAACTACGGCGCCCTGATCCGATTCTCAATGCCGCGGAACACGCCGCCGTCTCGCGGGCGGCCACGTCGGCGGCCGGCGTCGAGCAGACCCTCCTCGACGCACTCGACGAGTACCTCGGCGTTCACGGCGCCGACTACGGTGCCGACGGCCGCGACCTGGCAGACCGGTCCCGGCGGCTCGCCGGGAACCTCGTCGAGCGCGGTCTCGGCGCAGAAGACAGAGTCGCGGTGATCCTCCCGATGTCGGGCGAGCGGGCCGCAGCATTGTGGGCGGTGGTCCGCAGCGGCGCTGCGCCCGTCCCGATCGCCCCGGATCTTCCCGAACAGAGCCGGGCACTTCTCTGCGCCGACGCCGGAGTGGTGGCAGCGATCGCCGCCGATCCGAATCTCGTGCCGGTCGGAGTGACGTGGATCGACGTGGCCGCAGCGCGCGGCGCCGGACCCGTGCCGGACCCCGAGAACCTGCGACCCACACGGCTCGATCACGTGGCGTGCGTCAGCCATGTGTCCACGCCGTTCGGGTCCCCGGCAAGCCTGGGCATCACCCAACTCGGCATGTCGAACCTGATCCGGAACCGACAGCGTTCGGGACGCGCCGACCGCGAGGGCGGCGGGAGACGCATTCCGTCCGACCCGGCACTGTTCGACGACCTTTTCGGTTTTCTCGATCCATCCGAGGCGGAGGCGTGGTCGAGTGCGCCGGACGGCCCGGTCTCGGCGATCCTCCTGGACACCAGACTGCGCCTGGTACCCCTCGACTCGGTGGGAGAGCTCTATCTCGCGGCGCCGGCGCCGGGATGGACCCGGGGATTCGAGGGCCGGCCGGGCTGGACGGCAGTCACATTCGTGGCGAATCCGCTGGGGGCTCCCGGAAGTCGAATGTATCGCCAGGGCGTCTCCGCGTATTGGGATGACGAACATCGTCCCCGGCCTGTCGAGCGCCCCGATCCGGCAGTAGAGGCCCTGACCGAACGCCGTCGCGCGCTCGACGGCATCGAAACTCCCGCACCGCTTCAGATCGAACGTAACCCCGCGGCCGGTGCGAGCCGGACGGTCGGCACCGCCACGACCCACCTGCCGGAGGCGGGTCACCGCGCGCTGCTCGTGCTCGCACAGCAGGAGCGCGCCTCGATGTTCGTCCTCGTCCACGCATCGCTCGCGGCGCTGGTGTCGCGACTCTGCCCGGACAACGACGTCATTGTCGGCACTTCCGTCGGATCCGGCGCCGACCGCAATGTGGTCCCCCTCCGGACCGTCGTCGATGCGCGACAACAGTTTCGTGAGCTGGTGCGAGCAGCAAAGGATTTCGACTTCCAAGCGGTGCGAGCATCCGACGTCCCCTTCGATGCGCTTGCAGATCTGCTGGGGGGTCGGCGTCCCCAGGTCGGGTTGGCATCGGGAAGCGATGAGGATCGGGCCGACGCAGCGGATTTCGACCTGCTCGTCGCGTTCCGTGAGCGATCGACCGGTGCCGAGCCGTCGGGCATCGATATCGAAATCCGGTTTGTTCGAGAGCTCTTCGACGAGTCGGTCGCGGTATCGATGGCGCGGCAGCTCAGGGGCATCCTCGAATCGGTAGCTGCGGCCCCCGCGACCGAAGTGCGAGACATTCCGCTGGAATCCGGTGGCCTCCTCGAAGGCGAGGTTCCGGACGCGCCGACGACGTTGGCCGAGATGCTGAGCGCGACGGCGGCGCGTCATCCGGAACTGCCGGCCGTGGCCGACACCCGCGCCACCCTGACATATCGGGAACTGGACGAGCAGTCGAACCGGTTGGCACACGAACTCGTCGCGGCCGGTGTCGCCCGCGGTCACGTCGTCGCGCTGATGCTGCGGCGTTCGGTCGAACTCGTCGTAGCCGTATGGGCGGTCGCCAAAACCGGTGCCGCATATCTCCCTCTGGACCCGAACCAGCCACCGCATCGCATCGACGAGGAAATGCGCGGGGCGGCAGTGGTTGTCGGGATCTGCGAGAAGCCTCCCGCTGCCGACGTGGGTGCGGGGGTCCACTGGCTCCCGATGGACTCGCTCACCGGCTCGGCAGCCCCTGTGCGGGTACCGGTATCGGTCGACGAGGCGGCATATGTCATCTACACCTCGGGTTCGACCGGGGTGCCCAAAGGGGTCGTCGTCACTCACCGCGGGCTCGGTCCCCTCGCATCCTGGGCGGTGGACACCTACCGCGTGACACCGAATTCCCGTGTGCTGCAAGGCTACAATCCGGCATTCGATGCTGCGCAACTGGAGATGCTCCTCGCCTTCGCATCCGGCGCGTGCCTCGTCGTCGCGCCGCACGACGTGTTTGCCGGCGACGAGTTGCAGCAGTTCCTGATCGACCAGCGGGTCACGCATTTCCTGTCCACCCCCGCGGTTCTGGCCTCCCTCGATCCGGAGCGGTCCGATGGCCTGCAGGTCGTCGCGGTGGGAGGAGAAGCCCTGCCTCCCGAACTTGCAGCGCTGTGGTCGTCGCACTCCGAGGTGCCGGACCGGTTGATGATCAACGCCTACGGCCCGACGGAGTCGACGGTCGTTGCGACCGCGACGGTCGTCGGTGAGCATGTCACGATCGGGAGCCCGTTTCCGGGTGTCACCGCACTCGTTCTCGACGACCGTTTGCGGCACGTGCCGCCGGGCGGGAGCGGTGAGCTGTACCTCGCGAGTGGCGGCCTGGCGCGCGGTTATCTGGGGGCGCCAGCTCTCACTGCCGAGCGATTTGTTGCGAATCCGGTTGCGGCCGGGCGTATGTACCGGACCGGAGATCTGGTACACCGCCGACCGGACGGACGCCTGGACTTCATCGCCCGAATCGATCAGCAGGTGAAACTGCGGGGGTTGCGCATCGAACTCGGTGAGATCGACGCGGCCGTCCGCGAGGTCTCGGATGTCGACAGCGTGGTGACCACGGTGCGCCGATCGGATACCGGTACGGAGGTTCTCGTCTCCTACCTGGTTTCTCGCACCGCGCTCGACACGGACGTGGTTCGCCGGCAATTGGGGGAGATCCTGCCCGCGTACATGGTGCCGACCTTCCTCGTCGTGCTCGACACCCTGCCGTTGACGCCGTCGGGCAAGCTCGACCGGCGATCGCTACCGATTCCCGAGTCGGTGTCGCCGAGGGAATACCGGCCACCGGTTACTCATGTCGAACGTGTGGTGGCCGGTGTATTCGCGGAGCTCCTGGGTCAGGAGCGCATCGGGCTCGACGACGACTTCTTCGTGTCCGGTGGACACTCGCTCCTGGCGATCCGCGCGGTCGCGCAGATCCAGAGCGCCCTGGGTCGGACGGTGCCGGTCCAGTGGTTGTTGACGGAGACCACAACCGCGGCGCTGGCGCACAGGCTCGAGCACGACCTCGCCACCGTAGGCGATCCGTTCTCGACGCTGCTGCCGCTGCATGCGGGCGGCTCCGGCGCGCCGTTGTTCTGCATCCATCCGATCGCCGGTCTCGCGTGGCCCTACTCGGGCCTGTCGAAGTATGTCGACACCCCGCTGTACGGGGTTCAGAGCCCCGGGGTGGTCGACGACCGATTCTGCCCCGGCTCGCTGGACGAGCTTGCACATCGCTACATCACCGAAATCCGGCGAGTGTATCCGTCCGGCCCGTATCGATTGCTGGGCTGGTCGCTCGGTGGAGTCATCGCGCATGCGATGGCGGTTCAACTGCAGGCCGCCGGGGAGACGGTGGAAATTCTGGCGATGCTCGACAGTTTTGCGGGGCCCGTCGCGGCGCAGGCCGACATCCGGCAAGTGTCGATGGGGGAGTTGCTCGGCGGACTCGGGCTGGATTCGGCCGCATCGGCCGCGCACGACACGTGGGATCCCGCCTCGATCGTCGCTGAGTTGGCTACGACGACCGGGCTGCCCCGTGAGCGCGTCGCAGGCGCAGTCGAACGATTGACCGTGGATGCCGAACGGAATGTCCGGCTGATGGAGGAGTATCGGCCGAATCGGTTCCACGGAGACATCGTGTACTTCACGGCCACCTCCGGCCACAGCTCGGCCGGGGCCGGCGCGGTGGGATGGAACGGCGCAGTGACCGGAAGCGTGATCGATCATCCGGTGCCGGTGGTGCACTGGGACATGACCGCACCCGAAGCGTTCGAGGTGATCGGTCCGGTCCTTCGCGAGCGTCTCGCGCGGTAGCTGCCACTCGAACGAAGCGTGCCTCCCCACCGAGGTCCGGTGAGGGGCACGCTCCCGTTTATTGGCCTCGACCTCTCGAGCATCACGACCACAATTTGTCACGCATCAACATCCGTCCCAGAAAACGGGCGCTGTGCTTGCGCGGTACCCGCACGCTGCGGAAAGCTGCATTACGGACAGGGAAAATCCGTATAACAGTTCCGTCGCGCAGCGTCGGGTGGGGAGAAGTGTGACAGCGCAGCCCGGAGTAGACCTGCATCCGTCCGACGGTCTCGAACTCGTCGGCTTCCCGCTCTCCTCCGCTCAGCGCGGCATCTGGTTCGCCCAGCACCTGCTCGGTGACGTTCCCCTCACCATCGCCCAGTACATCGACGTCCCGGGCGACTTCGACGCCCGTGCTCTCTCGGACGCCGGCGCCGCCACCGCCCGCGAACTCGGCACCGGCATGCTGCGCCTCTACGAGGTGGACGGCATCCCCTTCCAGGTGGTCGATCCCGGGCTCGACGACGAACCCACGATCATCGATCTGCGTGACCACGACGATCCCGAGGCCGCCGCCCTCGAATGGATGCGCACCGAGTACGGCAGTCCCCTCGACGTCCTGCGCGACCGGCTCATCGTGTGCGTGATCCTGCGCATCGCCGACAACCGTCACTTCGTCTACACCCGCATCCACCACATCGCCCTCGACGGTTTCGGCGCGATGACGTTCATGACCCGCACCGCCGAGCGGTACAACGCCACCATCGAAGGCCGTGATCCCGCACCGTTCGCCGTCAGCGCCCTGCCGGAGATCGTCGAGGACGAGAACCGCTACCGCGACTCCAAGCGGTTCGTCACCGACCGCAGTTACTGGGCCGACCGCATCGGCAATCTGCCGCACCCCATCAGCCTCGCGGGCCGTGCGGCCCCCGTCGGACCCCACCCCGTGCGCTACAGCGCGGCGCTCCCCGAACGGGTCGCCGACGCCGTCGACCGTCTCCTCGTCGCACGCGAGCAGGCGACGTTCGCCGCCGTCGTCGTCGCCGCGTTCGCCGCGTTCCTGGCGCGGGTGACCGGGGAGAGCGACGTCGTGCTCAGCCTGCCCGTCTCGGCCCGAACCACGGTCAAGCTCCGCCGCTCCGGCGGCATGGTCTCCAACGTCGTACCGATCCGCGTCACCGTGCGACCCGACGACACCCCCGCCCGGATCATGGAGCGGGTGCAACTCGAACTGACCGGGGCATTGCGTCACCAGCGGTACCGGCACGAGGACATGCGCCGCGACACCGGCTACGGCAGCGCCGACCGCGGGTTCTTCGGACCCGCAATCAACATTATGATGTTTCACAACGACATCCGGCTCGGCGATCGTGTGGCACAACTGCACGTCCTGAGCACCGGGCCCGTCGAGGACCTCTCGCTCAACATCTACCCGAGCACTCCCGAGCAGCGTGCCCACATCGACTTCGAAGCCAACCCGAACCTGTACGGCAAGGCCGAGCTGCGATCCCACCACGCCCGCTTCGTCGAATTCCTCGACGACTTCGTGGCCTGCGACGGCCCCGTCGGCGCGCTCGACGTACTGCACGACGACGAACGCGACACCCTCGTCCCGTTCCACGGACCCGCGCCCCGGCCCGTGCGGATGCTGCCCGAACTGCTCGCCGACGGTGTGCGCCGCAATCCCGACGGGCCGGCGATCATCGACGGCGATCGTGTGCTGTCGTATCGCGATCTCGAGACGCGCTCGGACGCGCTGGCCCGGGAACTGCGCGACGCCGGTGCCGCACCCGAGACGTTCGTGGTGCTCAGCATGGAACGCAGCGCCGAGGCGCTGATCGCCTTGTGGGCGGTCGCCAAGACCGGCGCCGCGTTCGTGCCCGTCGACCCGGCGCTGCCGGCCGAGCGCATCGCCTACATGATCCGCGACTCCGGGGCACAGCTCGGCCTCACCGTCCGCGACCGCATCGCGGTACTGCCGGCCGGGCCGCGCTGGATCGCCGTCGACGATCACCGTTCCTCATCGGATCCCGTTGCCGCGCCGCCGAATCTGCACCCCGCGCATCCCGCCTACATGATCTACACCTCCGGGTCGACGGGCACGCCGAAGGGCGTCGTCGTCACCCACAGCGGGCTCGCGGCGTTCGCGGCCGACGCCCGCCCCGAGCTCGGGCTCACCACCTCGTCACGGATGCTGCGGTTTTCGTCGGCGAGTTTCGACGCGTCGATCTTCGAGATGCTGCAGGCATTCAGCGCCGGCGCAGCCATGGTGGTGGCGCCGGCGCACATCCTCGGCGGCGACGACCTCGCCGACCTGCTGCGCACCCAGCGCGTCACCCATATCGTCTCGGCGCCGACCGTGCTCACCACCGTCGACCCAGCCGGCCTCGCCGACCTCGAAGCGGTCGTGGTGGGCGGCGACGTGTGCACCCCCGACCTCGTGGAGCGCTTCGGCGATCGCTGCCGGTTCACCAACAGCTACGGCCCCACCGAAACCACCATCGTCGTCACCGCCGGCGATCCGCTGCGGCCGGGTGGCCCGATCACCATCGGCAGCCCCCTCGACGGCGTCACCGCCGTGGTCCTCGACCGGCGGCTGCGGCCCGTGCCCGTCGGGTTCGTCGGCGAGCTGTACCTGGGCGGACCGGCTCTCGCCCGCGGCTACCACGACCGCCCCGGGCAGACCGCAGACCGCTTCGTGGCCAACCCCTTCGAGCCCGGCGCCCGCCTCTACCGCACCGGCGACGAGGTGCGCTGGACCCTCGACCACGACCTCGACTTCGTGGGCCGCTCCGACTTCCAGGTCAAGATCCGCGGATTCCGCATCGAACTCGGCGAGATCGACGCCGCGCTGCTCGACGAGACCGGGATCGACTACGCGGCGACCGTCGTCCACGACACCGGTCACTCCACCGTCCCCGTCTCGTACGTGCGGATGGAAGCCGGTCACCCCTTCGACGCCGTGGCGCTGCTCGAAAGCCTCGGACGCACACTGCCCTCGCACATGGTGCCCGCCGCCGTCATGGAACTCGCCGGGATCCCCGTGACCCCCGCCGGTAAACTCGACCGCGCCGCGCTGCCGGCGCCGCGGTTCGCATCGGCCGAATTCCGTTCACCCACAACCGAATCCGAGCAGATTCTCGCCGACGTGGCGCTCGGCCTGCTCGACGTCGAACAGGTCGGTGTCGACGATTCGCTGTTCGCGCTCGGCGCCGACAGCATCGTCGCGATGCAGTTCGCCGCCCGCGCCAAGGCCGCCGGATTGCACATCACCGCACGACAGATCTTCGAGCACAAGACGATTGCCGCGCTCGCCCGGGTCGCGGCGGCGGTGCCCACCGCCACGGTGATGGCCGAACTGCCCGGTGGTGGTGTGGGCAATGTTCCGTTGACCCCGATCGTGCACGAGATGCTCGGGCGTGGAGACTATTCCACGTTCGCCCAGGCCGTGCTCGTCACCACCCCCGCCGACCTCACCGTCGAACACCTCTCCGGCGTGCTCGGCGCTGTTCTCGACCGTCACGACATGCTGCGCTCGGTGCTGCGCGACGAGGCGTGGGAGGTTCGCACCGCTGTGGTGGACACCGATGCGCTGATCACGCGGGTGCCCGTCGCCGATGTCGCCGAGATCGATCGCATCGTTGCTTCCGAATGCGATAGTGCCGCAGGCACATTGGATCCCGCGGCCGGAACGATGCTGCGCGCCGTCTGGTTCGACGTCGCCGCACCGGGCGTGCAGGGCAAGCTGCTGCTCGTCGCGCACCACCTCGTCGTCGACGGGGTGTCGTGGCGCGTGCTGCTGCCCGATCTCGGGCAGGCATGGATGCAGATCGCCGCGGGTGGAGAACCCGCGCCGGCTCCCGTCGGCACGTCCTTCCGCCGCTGGGCGCACGCCCTGCACGATGTCGCCCGCGACGGAACCTACGCCGACGAGATCGGCCACTGGCAGAGCACCCTCGCCGGTGCCCGACCGCTGCCCGGCATCGCACCGCTCGACCCGGCCGTCGACACTCTCGCCGGTACCGAACGCGTCGATGTCGAACTCGACCCGGCCGTCACCGACGCCGTCCTGACCCGCCTGCCCGCGCTGTACGGCAGCGGCACCGCCGACGGGCTGCTCACCGCGCTCGCACTGGCCGCGGCGCAGTGGGGCGAGCGGTCGCTGCTGCTGACCCTCGAAG
>NZ_JAUZMZ010000192.1:0-8401 GCF_036327435.1 Rhodococcus chondri
GCTCTTTCGTCGAGTCGAGTTGGTAGCTCTCTCGAAGAATCACGCGGTGACCGTCTTTCGTCCGGTTACGACACGCCGGTCAGCTCATTGAGCTCCGGCTTCTACACCACTCTGATGGACGCAACCACCGATCATCGCCCGTAGATCCGCGATCAGCCGGTCGGTCGGCCGGGTCGCTCGTCGGCGGGCGGAGGCGCTGATCATCGAGTTCAGGGAGCCGGGATGCCGCAGGACCATCCGAATGATGTCTCCGACCGTCAACTGCTGCAGTGTCAGGTGGGCAGCGACGTCGCGCACCGTCCAGCCGGCGCACAGCGACGGTTGCGCCCACTCGTCGTCGGAGAGTTGCCCGAGCAGGTCTGCGGTGCGTCGCCGTTCGTCGTCGATCGCGGCCCAAATCTCGTCGTCGTTCATCATCGGGACCTTCTGTGTAGACGAACTGTCCAGCTGCAGAACCTGATTCGTCTCGAAAAAGCTCGTGCGGCGCTCGTCACCGCGACAGGTCGACCGACCTCGCGCCGCCCTGCGCTGCGGCACATACCTTCTCGGTTCCGTCGTCGCCGATCGAGACGATCTCGCAGCGGCACAGCGCCCGCCGCTTCGTGGATTCGACGACACGCGCTTCGGCGCGCAGCAGCGTTCCCTGCGCGGGCCGCAGGTAATCGATCGTGAAGCCGGTGGTCACGATCGACGGACCCAGTGCGGTTCCCGCCGCGAACGTGATCGCATTGTCCGCCGCGTAGGACAGCACGCCCCCGTGCACGAAGCCGAACTGTTGCAGCAACTCCTGCCGCAGGGGGATTTCGAGCACGGCCCGGTCCCGCTCGTACGTCACGAGCCGCGCACCGACCAGCACGCTGAACGGTTGTGCGGCGAGCACCTCGGACGCCTCGTCGAAACCGATTTCCGGCATGCCCGCATTCTTCATCACGTCCTGCGGTCCCGTCGGCGGTTTTCCCGGTAACCGTGCGGATCCGGGCATCGAAGGGGCCGGGCATATCCTCGGCGCATGACCGAATGGCCGGATCTCGCCGCGCTCGACCTGCTCGTCGGCATCGACGACCACGGCGGACTGGGAGCAGCGGCCCGCGCGGCGGGAATCGCCCAGCCCAATGCGAGCCGCGCGTTGCGGCGGTTGGAGAAGCAACTCGGCACGGTGCTCGTGCGGCGTGGTCGTTCCGGGTCCGCGCTCACCCCGGAGGGGACCGTGGTGGCGCACTGGGCACGGGAGATACTCACCGGCACACAACGCCTGCTCGACGCCGCCGCGGCGCTGCGCGTGGAATGGCATCCGGAGTTGACGGTCGCGGCGTCGATGACCGTCGCCGAACACCTGATCCCGCGGTGGCTGGGAGCCTTCCGGTCGGTGCGCGACGACGTGCAGATCCAATTGCAGGTCCACAACTCGATGCAGGTGTGTGACGCGGTGGCGGCCGGACGCTGCGATGTCGGCTTCGTCGCAGGGCCGGCAGTGCCCGCGGGACTGCACAGCGTGGCCGTCGCGCGCGACCGGCTCGTCGTGCTCGTACCGTCGGCGCATCCGTGGGCGCGGCGCCGCCGTCCGCTCACCGTCGCGGAACTTGCTTCCACACCGCTGATAGTGCGTGAGGAGGGTTCCGGGACGCGGCGCACCCTCGATCTCGCGCTCCAGGAGTACGACCGGCCCGTGCCGCTGCTCGAGCTGGGCAGCAGCGCCGCGGTCCGCACGAGCGTCCTCGGAGGTGTCGGACCGGCGGTGCTGAGCACGCTGGCGGTGGAGGATCAGCTCGCGTCCGGTCAGCTGAGTGTGGTCGAGGTCGAGGGTTTGGATCTGTCGCGGGTGTTGCGCGCGGTGTGGCGACCGCCGCGCACGCTCGAGGGCCCGGCGGGCGAGTTGGTACGCATGATCCTGCGGTCACGCTGAGGGAGCGTCAGGTGGGGGAATTGCGCAGCGCACCGACTCCCGCCGCGACGACGAGGGCGATGCCCACGGCCGCGGTCGGATCGACGAACTGTCCGAGCACCACCGCCCCGGCGAGGGCGGCGGCCGCCGGCTCGAGTGCGATGAGGATCGCGAAGACGCCCTTCGAGAGGTCGCGCAGCGCCCGGATTTCGAGACTGTAGGGGATTGCCGACGACAGCAGCGCGACCGCCAGTCCCGCCGCCAGCAGGGTAGGGGAGAGCAGGGTGCTTCCGGCCGAGGCGATTCCGAACGGGAGCACCGCGAGTGCGGCGATGGTGGACGCCCCCGCGAGACCCGTCAAGCCCGACAGCGTGGTCGCGACATGCGAGCCGGCGACGATGTATCCGGCCCATCCCGCACCGGCGACCAAGGCGAACACCACCCCGACGAGATCGAGACCGCCGATGGCGGCGTCGCCCTCGCCGATCCCGAGCAGAACGACGCCGCCCAGCGCGAGCAGCACCCACAGGACGTCGCGCAACCGGCGCGACAACGCTGCCGCGAGGGTGAGCGGGCCGAGAAATTCGATGGTCACCGTCGCGGCGAGAGGCAGTCGCGCGAGCGCTTCGTAGAACGACGCGTTCATCACCGCCAGGCTCCCGCCGAGAGCGAGGGCGCCACGCCACTCCCGCCGGGTCCAGGTGCGCACCCGTGGACGGGCGATCGCGCAGAGGATCGCCGCGGCGAGCACCAGGCGCACGGTGACGGTGCCGGCAGCGCCGGCCTCGTCGAACAGAGTGGTGGCGAACGCGGCACCGAACTGCATCGACAACACCGCTCCGAGTACTGCCGCGACGGGCACGGCGCTGTGTTTCGGGTGCGCGCCGCTCATGGGCCGCGGGGGTCGGTGTGCTCGCGCATTCGTCCAGTGTCGTGGGTGGAGCCGAGCCCGGCCCACCAAAAAACAATCACAGGTGCTTGATTTTGCGGTTCGCGCGTGTGACGCTGGTCGAATGGCGGAGTTGCAGACCCTGCTCGATGACCTGCGTGCGGAGGGCGACGCCCTCGACCACCTGGTCGCGACCCTTCCCGACGACGCGTGGGGCACCCCCACGCCCGCGGCCGGCTGGACGGTCGCGCTCCAGATCGGCCACCTGCTGTGGACCGACCGCGCCGCCCTCACCGCGGTCACCGATCCGGACGCCTTCCTCGCCGAGGCCATGACGATCACCGACCCCGCGGGGTTCGTCGACGTCGGCGCGGCCGAACAGGCACAGAAACCGCCCGCCGAACTGCTTGCCGACTGGCGTGCCGCTCGCGCCGGCCTCGCACGTGCACTCGCGGCCGTGCCCGCCGGCACGAAGATCGTCTGGTACGGGCCACCCATGTCGGCGGCGTCGATGGCGACCGCGCGGCTCATGGAAACGTGGGCACACGGCAGGGACGTCGCAGACGCGCTGGGCATCGAGCAGCCCCCCACCGCGCGGCTGCGGCACGTCGCGCACCTGGGCGTGCGCACCCGCGACTTCGCGTATGTCGTTCACGGACGCACGCCACCGGCGGAGCCCTTCCGGGTGGTCCTGACCGGGCCGGACGGGGATCTGTGGACCTGGGGTCCCGACGACGCATCGCAGTCGGTTACCGGCCCGGCGCTCGACTTCTGCCGGCTCGTCACGCAACGCGTGCACCGCGCCGACACCGCACTCGTCGCGACCGGTGCGGAGGCCGACGCCTGGCTCGATCTCGCCTGGGCGAGATCGAGCCAGGCGTTTGCCGGCCCACCCGGAGGCGGCCGCGACAGCGACGGAACCGCCCCGTGACCACGGCACGCCGAGCGGTGGTGCGGATCGGCAACTGCTCCGGCTTCTACGGCGACCGGCTGTCGGCGATGCGCGAGATGCTCGAAGGCGGCGAACTCGACTACCTCACGGGCGATTACCTGGCCGAGCTGACGATGCTCATCCTCGGGCGCGACCGGATGAAGAACCCGGAGCTGGGCTACGCCAAGACCTTCGTGCGACAGCTCGAGGAGTGCATGGGGCTCGCTCTCGACAAGGGAGTGCGCATCGTCGCGAACGCCGGCGGTCTCAACCCGGCGGGGCTGGCGACCGCTCTCCGGGAGCTGTCGGGGCGCCTGGGTCTGGGAGCCGTGGTGTCCCACGTCGAAGGCGACGATCTGCTCGCACGCGTCGATGAACTCGGTCTGGCCGGTGATCCGCGACCGCTCACGGCCAACGCATACCTCGGGGCGTGGGGCATCGTCGAGGGGCTGCGCGCGGGCGCCGACATCGTCGTCACCGGCCGGGTCACCGACGCCTCTGTCATCGTCGGTCCCGCGGCAGCCCACTTCGGCTGGGCCCGAGACGATTTCGATTCTCTCGCTGGGGCTGTGATCGCCGGGCACGTCATCGAGTGCGGGACGCAGGCGACCGGCGGCAACTACGCATTTTTCACCGAACTCGGC
Organism: Rhodococcus chondri; assembly: GCF_036327435.1. Classification (NCBI taxonomy): domain Bacteria; kingdom Bacillati; phylum Actinomycetota; class Actinomycetes; order Mycobacteriales; family Nocardiaceae; genus Rhodococcus; species Rhodococcus chondri. Next base: position 4,347 of record NZ_JAUZMZ010000192.1, read on the forward strand.
AACCTCGACCGCCCCGGCTTCCCGATCGCCGAAATCGAGGCCGACGGGTCGTCGACCATCACGAAGCATCCGGGAACCGGAGGCGCGGTCACCGTGGGCACCGTGACCGCGCAACTGCTCTACGAGGTCACCGGAGGCCGCTACGCGGGTCCCGATGTCACCGCACGCCTCGACACCGCAACCCTCGGCGACGACGGCACCGACCGGGTGCGCATCTCCGGCGTCCGCGGCGAAGCGCCCCCGCCGACGCTCAAGGTCTGCCTCAACGCCCTCGCCGGATTCCGTAACGACGCGGAATTCGTGCTCACCGGGCTCGAGATCGAGGCCAAGGCCGACCTGGTGCGCCGTCAGGTCGAAGCGAACCTGCCGACGCGGCCCGCGGAACTCGAATGGACCCTCGCGCGCACCGACCACCCCGACGCCGCCACCGAGGAAACCGCGAGCGCGCTGCTGCGCTGCGTCGTGCGCGACCCGGACCCGGTGGTGGCGGGCCGCGGCTTCACCTCGGCTGCTGTGGAATTCGGGCTCGCGAGCTATCCGGGTTTCCACCTCACCGCACCGCCGGGCTCGGGCAGCGCCTACGGTGTCTACACCGCAGGATGGGTCGACGCCGCAAAGGTGCCGCACATCGCCGTGCTGCCGGACGGCACCCGCGTCGAGGTGCCGCCTTCCGCGTCCACCAGGCCGCTCGAGCCGCTCGACCGACCCGCGCTGCCCGAACCACTTCCTCCGGGACCGACACGCCGCGACGCACTCGGTCTCGTGGCAGGTGCGCGGAGCGGAGACAAGGGCGGCGACGCCAACATCGGCGTGTGGGTGCGCGACGACCAGCGGTACTCCTGGCTCGTCCACACCCTCACCGTCGACACCCTGAAGACGCTGCTGCCCGAGACCGCACCGCTCACCGTCACCCGGTACGTGCTGCCGAATCTCCGCGCGGTGAACTTCGTCGTCGAGAAGGGCACGCCCGGATTCACCGTGTCGCGCAAGCTCGACAAGATGGGCTGGCGCGCCTCCGACACCGCCGAACTGTCGTTCGCCGACGTCCGGGTCCCGGTCGAGAACCTGGTCGGAACCGAGAACACGGGATTCGCACAGATCGCGCAGGGGTTCGTCGCAGAACGAATCGCGCTGGCCGCCCAGGCATATTCGGGTGCCCAACGATGTCTGGACCTGGCCGTTGCATGGTGCCGCGACCGCGAGACGTTCGGTCGCGCCCTCATCACCCGCCAGGCCGTGCAACGCACTCTCTCCGAGATGAGCCGCCGAACAGACGTGGCCCGCGTGTACTCGCGGTACGTCGCCGAACGTGCCGTCGCCGGCGACGGAGACCTGATCGCAGAGGTGTGCTTCGCGAAGAACACCGCGGTCGAGGCGGGAGAATGGGTGGCGCACCAGGCCGTCCAGTTGTTCGGCGGACTCGGCTACATGGCCGAATCGGAGGTCGAGCGCCAGTACCGCGACATGCGCATCCTCGGAATCGGTGGTGGAACCACCGAGATCCTCACCGAACTTGCGGCGAAACGATTGGGGTACGGCGGATGAGCGTCCTCACCTCCACACTCGACCCGGCGTCACCGCGATACACGGCGGCAGCAGACGCCATGCGTGCGAAGCTCGACGAGGTCGACACCGAGCATGCGCGTGCCCTCGGCGGCGGCGGAGAAAAATACGTGCAACGCCACCACCAGCGCGGAAAACTGTTGCCGCGCGAGCGCATCGAACTGCTCCTCGACGCCGATTCGCCGTTCCTCGAACTGTCCCCACTCGCCGCGTGGGGGACGGAATTCCCGGTGGGCGCCAGTACGGTGACCGGCATCGGTGTCGTCGAAGGCGTCGAATGCGTGATCACCGCGAACGACCCCACGGTCCGCGGCGGCACCAGCAATCCATGGACACTGCGGAAGTCGCTGCGTGCCAACGAGATCGCCTTTCAGAACCGGCTCCCACTGATCAATCTCGTGGAATCGGGAGGCGCCGACCTGCCGACCCAGAAAGAAGTGTTCATTCCCGGAGGGCGGCTGTTCCGCGACCTCACCCGGCTGTCCGCGGCCGGAATCCCGACCATCGCACTCGTATTCGGCAACTCCACGGCCGGGGGCGCATACGTGCCCGGCATGTCCGACCATGTGGTGATGATCAAGGAACGGTCCAAGGTGTTTCTGGCCGGTCCGCCGCTCGTGAAGATGGCCACCGGTGAGGAATCCGACGACGAAGCCCTCGGTGGCGCCGAGATGCACGCCCGGACCTCCGGTCTGGCCGACTATTTCGCCGTCGACGAGCACGACGCGCTGCGCATCGGGCGGAACATCGTCGCCCGGCTGAATTGGCACAAGTCGGGTCCCGTCCCCACGAGTGTGCGCGAACCCCGGTTCGCCGCGGACGAACTGCTCGGCATCGTCCCCGACGACCTCAAGCAACCGTTCGACCCCCGGGAGGTGATCGCGCGGATCGTCGACGACTCCGACTTCGACGAATTCAAACCGCTCTACGGTTCGTCGCTGGTGACCGGTTGGGCTCGGCTGCACGGGTATCCGATCGGGATCCTCGCCAACGCTCGCGGTGTGCTGTTCAGCGAGGAATCGCAGAAGGCCGCGCAGTTCATCCAACTGGCGAACCGGTCGGATACCCCCCTGTTGTTCCTGCACAACACCACCGGCTACATGGTCGGTCGCGAATACGAAGAGCGCGGCATGGTCAAGCACGGCGCGATGATGATCAACGCGGTGGCGAACTCCACGGTCCCGCACATCTCGATCCTGCTCGGTGCCTCGTACGGCGCCGGCCACTACGGCATGTGCGGTCGCGCATTCGACCCGCGCTTCCTGTTCGCATGGCCCAGCGCGAGATCGGCCGTGATGGGCGGCGCGCAACTCGCCGGCGTCATCTCCATCGTCGGTCGCGCCGCCGCGCAGGCGCGCGGTCAGGCATTCGACGCGGCTGCCGACGAGGCGATGCGCGCGGCGATCGAGAACCAGATAGAAGCCGAGTCGCTGCCGATGTTCCTGTCCGGCCGGCTGTACGACGACGGCGTGATCGACCCTCGTGACACCCGCACAGTGGTGGGGATGTGCCTGTCGGCCGTTGCCACCGCTCCGATCGAAGGCGCCGGGCAATTCGGCGTCTTCCGGATGTGAGGCAGCAATGACCGGTGAGGCAGCAGTGACCGGTGCGGGTCCGACGACCGTGCTGGTCGCCAACCGCGGCGAGATCGCGCGCCGAGTGTTCGCGACGTGCCGGCGCGCCGGCCTGGGGACCGTCGCTGTGTACTCCGACGCCGACTCCGAGAGCCCGCACGTCACCGAGGCGGACGTCGCGGTCCGACTGCCGGGCACCAGCCCGGCCGAAACCTACCTGCGCGGGGACAAGATCGTGGACGCCGCGCGCGTAGCCGGGGCAGACGCCGTCCACCCCGGCTACGGATTCCTCTCGGAAAACGCGGAATTCGCCCAGCGGGTGCTCGACGCGGGACTCGTCTGGATCGGCCCGCGCCCCGACTCGATCGCCCGCATGGGGTCGAAGGTCGAAGCCAAGAAGATCATGGCCGATGCCGGCGTTCCGGTACTCGGCGAACTCGACGAGGGTGCCGTCACCGGTGCCGACCTGCCCGTGCTGGTGAAGGCTTCCGCGGGCGGTGGAGGCCGGGGCATGCGGATTGTGCGCGAGCTCGCCGATCTGCCCGGGCAGCTCGCCGCGGCGCGCCGTGAAGCGCAGTCCGCATTCGGAGATCCCACGGTGTTCTGCGAGCGCTACCTCGAAGGTGGCCGCCACATCGAGGTGCAGATCCTCGCCGACCGGCACGGCACGGTGTGGGCGGTGGGGGAGCGGGAGTGTTCGATTCAGCGGCGACACCAGAAGGTGGTCGAGGAGGCGCCCTCCCCGCTCGTCGACGCGACACCGGGCATGCGGGAGCGGTTGTTCGAGGCGGCGCGGCGCGCTGCCGTGGCGATCGGCTACGAGGGGGCCGGCACCGTCGAGTTCTTCGCACCCGGCAACGGTGCCGCGGGGGAGTTCTACTTCCTGGAGATGAACACCCGCCTGCAGGTCGAGCATCC
>NZ_JAUZMZ010000193.1:0-8336 GCF_036327435.1 Rhodococcus chondri
ACGTCACGCCGGGCAGCGTGCCGTCGGTGGTCACCCAGCCGTCCAGCAGATTCGCGGCCTGCAGTGCCGCTTCGATCCCAGCCGCGTCCGCGGGTTCGACGTGGTCGGCGAACCGCACCAGCCGCCACAGCGGTGCACCCTCGAGTTCGCCGCGTTCACCTGTTCGCGCCGCGAACGGTGGGGGAGCGTCGTCGTGTTCGGCCGCCACCGCGGCCCGTTCCGTCTCGAGGTCCCCGATCCGGGTCTCGAGGGTCTGGGCGTCGGCGGCCAGGGTGCGTCGCCGGAAGCGCAGGTCCTCGACCGCAGTCGCGGTGTGCTCGGCCACCACCGCAGCGGGAGCGGGTGCGTCGTCCTGTCCAGCGCCGGCGATCGCCGCGTCCAGCGCCTCGGGCAGCGAGTCGGAGATTCCTGCCTCCGCGTACTGCGCGGAATGTTCTGCCCACCACCTGCGCATCGCAGTAGAGGTTTCGGCGCGGGCCAATTCGACGATGGTCTCGGCCGATTCGAGTGCCGCGCGGGCGGTGTCCCGCCGGGCTCGGCTGCGCTGAGCCGACGATTCGGCCCGGTCGCGGGCGTCGGTGGCGCCGTCGACCCGGGCGAGTGCTCCCCGGACGGCTCGCACATCTGCCTCGCGCTCCTCGACGCGCGCGTCGAGCGCCGTGGGCAACCGATCCGGCGCCGCATCCGAGGACGCGGACCACTCGAGCCCGGCATCGTCCGCCGCGGCCAGCAGCGCATCCTCGCACCGGACCGTCGCCGCCGCCGCGGACGTCACGGCCTGCTCGGCCCGCTCGGCGTCGTCGGTGCGTTGCGCCACGGTCTCGAGGGCTCGCTGTGCCTGTTCGGCCTGCGCGACGGTGGTCCGCTCGAGATTGGCCACGGCCTGCGCAAGATCGTCGAGTTGCTGCTTGCCCTCGTAGGCACTCGAGCGTTGCAGTGCCTCGAGAACTGCGCGGGACTGCTCGAGGTCGCGCTCGGCTGCGGCGAGTTCCTCCTCCGCGTCCACGCCTGCCGCGCCGGCCCGCTCACGTTCGACCGCACCGGACCGCAACGCCTCGACGCCGGCGTGGACCGCGTCGAGCCGGCCCGCGACCTGCTCGACATCGGCGCGCGCCTGCTGCTGCAGGTACTTCCGGTACACCCGGACGAAGCGCTGCGCCGCCTCGTCCGCCGCGGCCAGCGACTCGAGCGCCCGCGCGACCTCCTCCATGTCGGAGAACGAGCGTGCCGCCTCGAGGACCAGCTGCTCGTCCAACGGGCGCAAACCGTCGGTCAACGCCTGCGACAACCCCTTCGGATCGAGGTTCTTCGCCAACTGCGGGCGCCGCAGCGTCAGAATCAGATTGATCAACTGGTCGTACCGCTGCGCACCCAACCCGAACAGCCGCGCATCGATGGCCGCCCGGTAGTCCACCGGCCGGTCGGTGACCGCCTCGGCGCCAACCTCGTCGACGAGTTGCTTGCGGGTCAACGGCCGGTCTTCGGCGTCGAGCAGCGAAAAATCCACGCCGACCCGGCCGTCGACGACGAAATACCACCGCGTCACCTTGTCGGTGCCGCGCGTCGCGCGCATCCCGATCCCGACGGTCACCGCCTCCGGGTCGTCGCGGTCGCCGCGGCAGAATTCCATCCACACATACGAATACGCGCTGTCCTGGCCTCGGTAGAGCAGGTTCGAGCGCATCGTGCGTTCCTCCCCGGCGAACGGATTGAGCCGCCGCGGCTCGATCCGCCCGTCGAACACGAACGGGAACAGCACCTCGAGCGCCTTCGTTTTCCCCGACCCGTTGGGGCCACGCAGCACGAGCCGGCCGTCCCCGAACGAGAACTCCTGATCCCGGTAGTCCCACAGGTTGATGATTCCGGCACGCGTCGGCCGGAAACGGGCACTCCTCACGACAACTCCACCTCGTTCGATTCGTCAGGGAACAGGTCGATCTGCGGATCACGGTCGCGGACACGAACCGTCACGCCCCGGAACCGCGCCAGCGCCGGCAACGCGAGCACCCCGCCCGGTACCCGCACCACCAGCCGCAACTTCTCGAGCAGCGTCAACGCGGCGTGCGCCAATCCCGCCGGGTCCGCCTGCCACTGCGCGGCGAAGGTGCGCCCGTACGCCTCGATTAGCCGCCCGACTGTGGCGGCCAGCCAGGCATCCTCGATCAGGGGATAGGTGCCACCCCCGCGCCCGGTCGGGACCTGCGGCTCCGCGGACGGGTCCGTCAGCGTCGCGAAGACCCCGGAACGCGGAATCGCAGCATCGACGGCCGCGACCAGGGACGCGTGCCCATCCGGCGGTAGCGGCATCTGCGCCGGCTGCGGCGCATCCGGATCGAGTACCCGCTCACAGATCTCTCCACCCAGCAGCAACGCCACCTGCGCGACCGTCCCCGTTCCCGGGAACCGCACATCCGACAACCGTCCCGAGGTATCCACCAGCGCAACGCCTTCCGCGCGCCGCTCGGCAACCAACCCGGTCAGCAGTTCGACCGCCGCGGTGGTGCGCGGCAGCGCCAGTTGCAGGGCCTCGTCCTCGTCGAGTTCGTCGGCGTACACCACGGGCCGCTGCACCAGCGCCCGCCGCACCCGCCGCGCCACCTCGGCGGTGTCCACCGCACGTGACCCGTCGCCGACTTCACGGTCGGAACCGGTGAGAAGCCCGCGCACCGAACCCAGATGCTGCAGTGCCCGCGGGGGCCGGAACAACGCGGTCACCACCGACCGATCGATGTCGTAGAGCGCCTCCCCGATGCCGGGATCCGACGCCCAGCCGCCCGCATCACCGTCGGCGAGTGCGATCGCGCCCCGCGCCGCCAGCCACGCCACCGCATCGACGAACGCATCGCGATCGGCGGCCCGATCGGTCGCCAGGTCGACCCCATCGATGCGGGAAGCGTCCGACGCCACATGCTCGGCCAGTTCCGACAGGCTGATCTGGCCGCTCGAACGACCGAGCGCCGCGACAGCAAGTGCCAGGTACGCGTAGCGGCGCCGGTCGAACGGGCGGTCGGTGGGCGTGGCCGTACCGGCGCCGGGATCGAGCCGATCCGCGACGGTGAACAACCGGGCCGTCGTCTCGGTCACCTCGAGTCGATACCCGAGAACCTCGAGAAGATCGTCGCGCAACTCGGGTGCCCATCGCCGCAGCAACGGCAGGACATTCCGGTCGGGGAACGTCGAAGTCACCAGGTGGTGAGTCAGTATCAACCGGGCCGCCCGCTGGAACGAATCCACTTCGAGCGCTGGTATATCGCGAGTTCTCACCAGATCACCCTCACTGTACGTCCACCGTCAGGCCATCGAGATACAACCGGCCCCGCGCCGTCCGCACCACCGTCGATTCCCGCTCGGGCGCAACGTCAGCTTCACCCCGCCCTGGGTGCCGGACGTGCCCGCCTCGTCCTTCACCCGGCCGCTGACCGGTACCCGCGCCGACAACGCGGCGTCGAGCAAGCTCAGCAGCACCTCGGTTTCGGGTTCGGACAGTTCCCTCTCCCGCACCCCACCGGCGGCCAGCGACGCCGCGGCTGCCGCGCGGCGACGCTGCGCGTCGAGCTGGGCCTCCCGCAGGCGGCGCACTCCCGCGTCGTTGCGCTGCACCCGACCCGGCGCTCCCGCGGCCGGCGCACGGCCCGTCTCGGCCAGGGTCCGGGATATCTCGACCGGCGGTGCCTCCCACCAGGAGCGGCCGACCGGGACGATGTCCGCGTCCGGGTGCGGCATCGAAAAGTGTCGCGGCCGACCCAGGTCGAACACCGCGCCGAACAGCGCGTGCGCGGCCTCCTCATGCGGTGCGGCCGCGAACCAGCCGGCGAGGTGCCGTAGCTGCGATTCGCGGCTGACCCCGCCGCGGCGGGTTTCGGTGACGCGCCGCAGCAGTGCCAGCACCCCCGCGATCGCGCTCATCGTGCCCTCGCGTAGCCGCCCCGATTCGCTGGCCGCCGAACCGACCCCGGTGAACCAGTGCACGAGTCCGTGCCAGCGCGCGCGCCAGTCTTCCTCGCGGTCGACGATCGGCAGCAGCACCCGTTCGTCGTGTGCCGCCGCCGACGCCAGCAACCGATCGATCCCGGTGTCTTCGACTCGTCGCAGTGCCGCCGCGAGTTTCGGCGCGTACCGCGCCAGATCCGAACTGAACTCGCGCATGTGCGCGAGCAGCGCATCCTTGTGTGCGAGAAACGCTTCCGGGGTGACCTCGGTGGTACGCACCAGATCGCCGAGCACCAGATAGAACCGGGCGGCCCGCTCGGCCATGTCGGACAACGTGGCGTCGAGCCGGCTCAGCTTCCGATAGATCAGTTCACCGTCGCCCGAGATGTTCGCCGCGGCCAGGTCCGTCAGGTCCGCAAGCAGATCCGCCAGCGCCAATCGGGACAGCGACGCATCGTCGCCGCGCGCGGTCAGTACGTCCTCCACGGCGCGGAACGCCCGGTATCCGGCCTGGCCGAACTGGTAGACGAAGTGACGGTTGCGGTACTCGGCGAGGGTCTCTGCTCGGGTGCCGTCGTAACTGCGTTCGAGCACACCCCATGTGTGCAGCTGTTCGAGCAGGGGCGCGATGTCCTGGGTCGACAGCGCGGACGTGCTGTCGCCTGCTCCGATCTGCTCGAGAATCGACGCGACCTCCCCGGCGTGCAACAGCACCACATAGTTCGCGCGCGCATGATCGAACGCGCGCAGCACCCACAGGTACTCGACCCGTTTCTCGGCGGTCGCGAACGAGAAAAGCTTCAGCCGGTCGTCCCGCATGAGGGGGTCGCCGACCTCTGCGCCAGGCACCCGACCGGTTTCGTTCACCCGGACAGGGTACGGGCACGCTCCGACGCGCCACGAACTCGACGGGTGAGGGACCCCCATAGTGCCGGGGCCCACACCGGTCGGATCCGTGACGCCGTCGTCACCTGCGCGAGGTGAACACCTCGGGCAGCTCAGCGAAGGTCGAACCGGTCGAGGTTCATCACCTTGTTCCACGCGGCGACGAAGTCCTGCACGAACTTGTCCTGTGCGTCGTCGGCGGCGTAGACCTCCGAGATGCCCCGCAGCTGAGAATTGGCTCCGAAGACGAGATCGACGGCGGTGGCCGTCCACCTCACGTCGCCCGTGCGCCGATCGCGGCCCTCGTAGGCGTTTTCGCCGGTGGTGGCGGGCGCCCACTCGGTGCCCATGTCGACCAGATTGACGAAGAAGTCGTTGGTCAGTGTCTCGGGCCGGTCGGTGAACACCCCGTAGCCGGACCGGCCGTGGTTGGCATCGAGCGCCCGCATGCCACCGACGAGGACGGTCATCTCGGGCGCCGTCAGATTCAGCATGTTGGCGCGATCGAGCAGCAACCGCTCCGGAGGCTGTTTCTCCCCGGCCGGAAGGTAGTTGCGGAATCCGTCCGCCGTGGGTTCGAGTACCGCGAACGACTCGGTGTCCGTCTGGTCCTGGGAGGCATCGGTGCGTCCGGGTGTGAACGGCACCGCCACCTCGTGACCGGCCCTGCGGGCGGCTTCCTGCACGGCGGTGCAGCCGGCCAGGACGATCAGATCCGCGAGAGAAATCTTCTTCCCGCCGCTCGCGGAGCAATTGAAGTCCTGCCCGATCCGTTCGAGCACCGGAAGAATCTCGGCAAGCTGCGCCGGTTCGTTCACCTCCCAATCCTTCTGTGGCGCAAGGCGGATACGCGCACCGTTGGCGCCACCGCGCTTGTCGGTGTTGCGGAAGCTTGCGGCCGAGGCCCACGCCGTGGCGACGAGTTGTCGAATCGACAGGCCCGAGTCGAGGATCGTTCGCCCGAGCGCGGCGATGTCGTCGTCGCCGACGAGATCGTGATCGACCGCGGGTACCGGATCCTGCCAGAGCTGCTCTTCCGGAACCCACGGCCCGAGGTAACGCGAGACCGGGCCCATGTCGCGGTGCAGCAGTTTGTACCACGCCTTGCCGAACTCTTCCTCGAGCTCCTCGGGGTGATCGAGCCACCGCCGGGTGATCTCCCCGTAGATCGGGCTGAAACGCAACGACAGGTCGGTAGTGAGCATCGTCGGGGGATGCCTGCGGTCCGGGTGGTGGGCGTCCGGCACGAGATCCGCGGCGGCGCCGTCCTTCGGGACCCACTGCCAGGCGCCCGCCGGGCTCTTCGTCTTCTCCCACTCGTACTTGTACAGGGTCTCGAGGAAGCTGTTGTCCCAGGTGGTCGGGGTCGGCGTCCAGATGCCTTCCAGACCACTGGTGACGGCGTCGGGCCCGACACCGGAACCGTGCGAGTTCTTCCAGCCCAGCCCCTGCTGCTCGATGGGGGCGGCTTCGGGTTCGGGTCCCACGAGGTCGGCGGGGCCGGCGCCGTGGGTCTTGCCGACGGTGTGACCCCCCACGATGAGCGCGGCAGTTTCGATGTCGTTCATCGCCATCCGGCCGAAGGTTTCGCGAATGTCCCGTGCCGCGGCGATGAAATCGGGATTGCCGTTGGGGCCTTCCGGATTGACATAGATCAGCCCCATCTGCACCGCGCCGAGCGGCCCCGACAGTTCGCGGTCACCGCTGTAGCGTTCGTCGCCGAGCCAGGTGTCTTCCGGACCCCAGAAAACCTCGTCGGGTTCCCAGATGTCCTCGCGGCCGNAGCCGAACCCGAAAGTCTTGAATCCCATCGATTCGTACGCGCAGTTGCCGGCGAAGATGATCAGATCGGCCCACGAGAGCTTCCTGCCGTACTTCTTCTTGATCGGCCACAGCAACCTGCGGGCCTTGTCCAGGCTCGCATTGTCGGGCCAGCTGTTCAGCGGCGCCAAGCGCTGGGCGCCCTTGCCGCCTCCGCCGCGCCCGTCGGCGATCCGGTACGTGCCCGCCGCGTGCCAGCTCATCCGGATGAACAACGGCCCGTAGTGCCCGTAATCGGCGGGCCACCAATCCTGGGACGTCGTCATCACGTCGAAAATGTCGCGCTTGAGTTCGTCGACGTCGAGGCCTGCGAACTCCCGCGCGTAATCGAAGTTCCCACCCATCGGGTTGGACAGCGGGGAGTTCTGGTGGAGTACCTGCAGGTCGAGCTGATCCGGCCACCAGTCCCGAACGGTACGGGGTCGCTTGACCTTCGGTGTCGGGGAGTCGATTACCGGGTTTTCGCTTTCGCTGTTGGACACGGTGTCATTCCTTCCGGGATTCGGTGTGCCGGACGATCACGGAGCCGACCGCGAAACGCGCGGTTTCGCCGTTCGTGGGGGCAGCCCGCACCGCTTGCATCGGGGGCTGCACACTCCTGCAGAGATGCACATGTCCACTATGGCGCAGGTTATAAACGCGGTCCAGAAAACGTCCGCATCACATCGGAGGCGGGGGCGGCACTGCGGTGGGAGGGCAGGGATGTGCGGGGTCAGCGGCCGCGCACCCGCACGCGGGTGAGCGTGAAGACCGCGAGCGCGAGGCCGAGCACCACGAGCATCGCGATGTCGAGCAGCCACCACGACCCGGTGTGCTGCCACAGCGGATCGGCTTCCGCGGTGGGATCCTTCGCCCGCAAGTCGGCTGTGGAAGCCACCGCCGCATACCCCCAGCGCGCGGGGAACAGCCAGGACAGTTGTTCGAGAACCGGCCGCCCGGTGATGGGAATCAGGCCGCCGCTGAGCACGAGTTGCACCATGACGGCCACCACGAGCATCGGCATCACCTGTTCGTTCGAGCGGGCGACCGAGGAGAGCGCGAGCCCGAACAGTACGCACGTGAACGTCGTCAGGGCGATGCCGACGACGAGTTCGACACCGCCGAGCGGAAGAAGGCTGCCGGTGGCGGGCAGACCCTTGCCGAGGGCCACGACGAGCACCAGCAGCACGGCCTGGACGACGGCGGCGATACCGAACACGATGATCTTCGCCGCGAGATACGCGGACGGTGCGAGTCCGGCAGCCTGCTCTCGGTGGTAGATCATTCGTTCCCCGACCAGGTCGCGCATCGTGAGCGACAGACCCATGAAACACGCGCCGAGGATCAGCAGGATCAGCACGAAGGCGAGTTCGCCGGGTTTCTCGCCGGGGGCGAGGGGCTCGAATCCGGAGCTGCCGGGGACCAGCAGCGCGAGCCCGCCGAGCACGAACGGCAGCGCGCACAGGAATACCAGATAGCCACGATCGGCGCCGATCAGCCGCACCTGCCGGCGCGCGACGGTGCCGAGCTGTTTCCTGCGGGAGGTGTGTGCGGGGCGTCCGAGCGGACCGGGTTCGCTCGGCGGTGGATGGTCGCCGGTCGCGGTGCGCACCATGTGCTCCGCGTAGACGGCGTCGGGTTCGGCGGCGACCCGCGAGAAGATCTCCGCCCAGTCGGAGCTGCCGAGGGCGGCGCCGCCGTCCGCGGGGGCGCCGACGAAC
>NZ_JAUZMZ010000194.1:0-8250 GCF_036327435.1 Rhodococcus chondri
GCCCCGAAGAGATCAAGACCTTCGTGACCGCACTGGTCGGCAGCGAGTCGGTCATCGCCGGAACCGAGCTCACGGCAGAACAGGCAGCCACGACGGCCGACACGTACATCGCCGTCGCGGGCGACACGTACTGCAGCTAGGAGACGTAGCACCACATGGTCAGGACGAAGCAGCGCCGCGGGCGCACAGTGGTAATCGTGGGAGCGCTGCTCCTCCTGGCGATCGTGCTGGTGCTCTGGTACGTGCTCGCGGGCCGACTGTCGCTGCCCGGCCCCACGCCCACGATCCCCGGCATCGACGACACGCAGTCGCAGCCGGCTTCGTGCCCCGACGTTCAGGTGGTCTCCGTGCCCGGCACCTGGGAGTCGGCGATCGGCGACGATCCGTACAACCCGTCCGCCAACCCGGCGTCGCTGATGCTCAATGTGACGCGGCCGCTGCAGGAGCAGTTCGATCCGCAGCGCGCCGACGTCTACACCGTGCCGTACGTGGCGCAGTTCTCGAACCCGGTCGCCTTCCCGCCGGACGGCCAGCAGTCGTACAACAACAGCCGGAGCGCGGGCACCGCGGCCACCGTGGACATCCTCACGCGACGCTTCGCGGAATGTCCCCTGACCAGCTATGTGCTGATGGGCTTCTCGCAGGGAGCGGTCATCGCGGGTGATGTTGCCGCGCAGATCGGGGCAGGTGACGGTCCGGTGCCGGCCGACCGGGTGCTCGGTGTCGCCCTCCTGGCCGACGGCCGCCGGGACGGCACGTCAGCGACGCAGGTCGGCCCGCCGGTCGGCGGCGTCGGAGCGGAGCTTTCGCTGGACGGTCTGCGCTTGCCGGGGATCACGATGACGGGAGAACGTCCCGGCGGGTTCGGCGAGGTCGCCGAACGCACCGTGGAGATCTGCGCGCCGAGCGACAGCATCTGTGATGCGCCGGCCGGGGCACTGAATCCGACCAACTGGGCACTCGCCGCTCCCCGGATACTCGAATACGTCAACAACCCGATCCACGCCCTGTACAACACGTTCGTCGTCGACGAGAACGGGACCACGGCGACCCAGTGGGTGGCCCAGTGGGCGGCCGAGAAGATTCGCTCTGCACCGGAGCCCCGCGAGGAGTGACGCTTCCTGATAGTTACCGGCCGGTAGTGTCGGAGGTCACCACCCGGTACAATCAGCAAATGCCCGGCATTTAGACTCGTCCCTCGGCTGCACCCGGAAGGACCGGGATAGTGGCACACAAGGATTGCCACAGGAGAAGAGGTTCGATGAGCGCCACCCTCGGCACTGATGCCGACCGGCCCCGGACGTTTCGGTTCGCCGCCTGTGGCGAGGGCAATTCCGACGAAGGCCGTTCCCGTCGGTTCGGCGCGTCGAGCTCGGCCGGAACCATGATTATTGTCACCGGCGATCGCGCATCGGCGCCCGGGACGGCTCTCACCGCGCTCGGCCGGGGGTGCCTCCGGTCATCGAGGTCGACGTCCGATTGTGCGCGGAGAGAATCCTCGAATCGTCCTACCTCGCAATCGGTTCCTGCCGACAGCGTGCCGAGCGGGGCAGAAATGTGCGGGCAAGTACGTGCATGTCGTATGTTGGTGTCTTCCCATCGCAGATGGAGGCGTTCGCCCCAGTCGTTCCGCTGCTCGCGGGACAATGAACGATGCCGATCTGTAACATATTCGTGATCTCGGACCGATGGACCGGTTCGATGCGTCGTACGCTGCGGCGCTGCCAGGACTTTATGGCTATGACGGTCCGCTAGGGCGGCGGAAAATTGGGGCGCAACCATGTCGGGTGGTTGTGGATCGCTTCGACAGGGAGAAGGAATTGAGCGTCGGGTTCGAAGAGTTCATCGATGAGAACGGCCAGATCACACTGCCGGACGGCAACACGCTGCTCGATCACCTCGAGCAGAACATTGCCTCCAACGGCGACGAACTCGCCTACCGGTACATCGACTACTCCCGTGAGCGTGACGGCGAAGTCCATGAGCTGACCTGGAACCAGTTCGGTGTGCGGCTCAAAGCTATCGCCGCACGGTTGCAGCAGGTCACACACCCTGGCGACCGCGTGGCCATCCTCGCGCCGCAGGGCCTCGACTACGTCGTGTCCTTCTTCGCCGCCATCTACGCGGGTGTCATCGCGGTGCCGCTGTTCGATCCGGACGAGCCCGGTCACACCGACCGCCTGCACGCGGTGCTCGGCGACTGCACCCCCAGCGCGATCCTGACCGCCACCTCGTCCGCCGCCGGCGTCCGGCAGTTCTTCCGGCCGCTGCCCGCGGCAAAGCGTCCCCGCGTCATCGCCGTCGATGCGATCCCCGACACCGTCGCCGACTCCTGGACCCGGCCGGAAACGTCGACCGACGACATCGCCTACCTGCAGTACACGTCCGGTTCGACACGCGTTCCCGCCGGTGTGGAGATCACCCACCGTTCGGTGCTCACCAACGTGATCCAGATGGCCGACTCGATCGAACTCAACGAAAGCTCGCGCGGCGTCACGTGGCTCCCGCTGTTCCACGACATGGGCCTGCTCACCGTGATCCTTCCGGCGATCGGCGGCAAATACATCACGATCATGAGCCCACGGGCGTTCGTGGCGCGCCCCGGCCGCTGGATCCGTGAACTGGCCGCCGTCTCCGACGGCGCCGGTACGTTCGCGGCCGCCCCGAACTTCGCATTCGAGCATGCCGCTGCCCGCGGCCTGCCGAAGGACGGCGAAGAACTCGACCTGAGCAACGTCATCGGCCTGATCAACGGCAGCGAGCCGGTGACCACGTCGTCGATGCGCAAGTTCAACGAAGCGTTCGCGCCCTACGGGCTGCCGAAGACCGCGATCAAGCCGTCGTACGGCATGGCCGAGGCCACCCTGTTCGTCTCGTCGACCAAGCACACCGAAGAAGCCAAGGTGCTCTACGTCGACCGCAACGAGCTCAACGCGGGCCGCGTCAAGCAGGTCGACCGCGACGCCGAGAACGCGATCCCGCAGGTGTCCTGCGGTTATGTCTCCCGCAGCCAGTGGGCGGCAATCGTCGATCCGGAGACCGGCGCCGAGATGCCCGACGGGCATGTCGGTGAGATCTGGCTGCACGGCGACAACATCGGCATCGGTTACTGGGGTCGCAAGGACGAGACCGAGCAGACCTTCCACAACCGGATCGCGAAGCGAATCTCCGAGGGAAGTCACGCGGACGGCACCCGCGACGACGCCGACTGGCTGCGGACGGGCGACTACGGCGTCTACATCGACGGCGAGCTCTACATCACCGGTCGCGTCAAGGACCTGGTGATCGTCGACGGCCGCAACCACTACCCGCAGGATCTCGAATTTTATGCCCAGGAAGCCAGCTCGGCATTGAGTCCCGGCTTCGTGGCGGCGTTCGCGGTGCCCGCGAACCAGCTGCCCCGGGACGTCTTCGAGAACTCGGCTTCCGGCCTGCAGTTCGACGTCGACGACGCATCGGAGCAGCTCGTGATCGTCGCCGAGCGTGGCCCCGGTGCCGGCAAGGCAGATCCGCAGCCCATCGCCGATGCCGTACGAGCGGCGATTTCCGGTCGCCACGGCGTCACGGCACGCGATGTGCTGCTCGTTCCGGCCGGCTCCATTCCCCGCACGTCGAGCGGAAAGATCGCGCGCCGGGCATGCAAGGCGGCTTACATCGAGGGAACGCTGCGTGGTGGATACCAGCAGCAGGCGTTCCCCGACAGCGTGTAAGAATTGTTCTCTTTCCCGGGTAGCGTGGTGGGTTGATGGCTGACATTGAAATGACCGTTGCGCAGCTGCGTGAGTGGCTGCGTAACTGGATTGCCGATACAACCGGGCAACCGGTCTCCCAGATCTCGGACGATCGTCCGATGGAGGAGTTCGGCCTCTCGTCCCGCGATGCCGTCGCCCTCAGCGGTGAAATCGAGGATCTCCTCGGTGTCACCCTGACAGCGACCATCGCCTACCAGCATCCGACGATCGCGTCGCTGGCCACCCGCATCATCGAGGGTGAGCCGGAGCAACCGGAGGGCACCGACGACGCGTTCTACGCGGTCGGCGCCGTGTCCGGTTCCAAGGACATCGCGATCGTGGGCGTGTCGACCCGCTTCCCGGGCAGCGTGCGCACACCCGAACAGATGTGGGATCTGCTCGCATCGGGCCGCGACGGCATCACCGATCTGCCCGAGGGCCGCTGGTCCGAGTTCGCGAACGACCCGCAGGTGTCGGCCGCCATCGCGGCCGCCAACACCCGCGGTGGCTACCTGGACGACGTCAAGGGCTTCGACGCGGAGTTCTTCGCGATGTCGCCGCGCGAGGTCGAGATGGTGGATCCGCAGCAGCGGCTCGCGCTGGAGCTGACGTGGGAGGCGCTCGAGCACGCCCACATCCCGCCCAGCGACCTCAAGGGTGGCTCGGTCGGTGTGTTCATCGGTAGTTCCGCGAGCGACTACATGCTCCTTGCGGTCAGCGACCCGTCCGCCGCGCACCCCTACGCGCTCACCGGCACCTCCACCGCGGTGATCGCCAACCGCGTCTCGTACTTCTACGACTTCCACGGCCCCTCCGTCACCCTCGACACGGCATGCTCGTCGTCGCTGGTCGCGGTGCACCAGGCTGTGCGAGCTCTGCGCGACGGGGACGCCGACGTGGCGCTCGCCGGTGGTGTCAACATGCTGCTCGCCCCGGCCGGCACCCTCGGGTTCGACGAGCTGGGCGTGATGGCTCCCGACGGCCGCATCAAGGCGTTCTCCGGCGACGCGGACGGCATGATCCGCGCCGAGGGCGGTGGTCTCGTCGTCCTCAAACGCCTCGACGACGCCGAACGCGACGGCGACAACATTCTCGCGGTCATCGCCGGATCGGCCGTCAACCAGGACGGACGCTCCAACGGCCTGGCCGCCCCGAACCCCGAAGCGCAGGTCGACGTGTTACGCCGCGCCTACCGGGACGCGCAGATCCTTCCGTCGGGCGTCGACTACATCGAGGCCCACGGCACGGGCACCGTGCTGGGCGACCCGATCGAGGCGGACGCTCTCGGACGTGTCGTCGGGCGTGGCCGCGATGCCGACCGGCCCGTGTTGCTGGGCTCCGCGAAGACCAACTTCGGTCACCTCGAGTCCGCCGCCGGCGCGGCAGGTCTGATCAAGGTCGTGCTCTCGATGCAGGAGGATCAGCTTCCTCCGACCCTGAACTACACCTCCCCGAACCCGTACATCCCGTTCGATCAGGCACACCTGAAGGTGATCCCGGAGGGCGCGAAGTGGCCGCGCTACACGGGCCGCGCCGTTGCGGGTGTGTCCGGTTTCGGTTTCGGCGGCACCAATGCGCACGTCGTCGTCCGCGAATACACCGGTCCCGAGGGGCAGGCGGATTCCGAGGCCGAGGTCGAGGTGCTGCCGGAAAGCGCGGCAGCCCCGGCCGAGACAGTGCGGGAGCTGCCGGTCGTGCTGGCAGTGTCCGCCCCGATGCCGTCGCGTCGACGTCGCGCCGCAGCCGACCTCGCCGACTGGCTCGAGACCGAAACGGGCAGCATCACGCCGCTCGCCGACGTCGCGCGCACGCTGGCGCGCCGCAACCACGGCCGTTCCCGCGCCGTCGTCATCGCGAACGACCGCGCCGAAGCCATCGCCGGATTGCGTGCCGTCGCCGCAGGAAAGCCCGCGCAGGGCGTGTTCACCGCCGATGCCCCCGCCTCGAACGGACCCGTGTGGGTGCTCTCGGGATTCGGGTCGCAGCATCGGAAGATGGCCAAGCAGCTGTATCTGGAGAATCCGGTGTTCGCCCGCGCCGTCGACGAGGTCGACGAGCTGATCATCGACGAATCCGGCTACTCGATGAAGGACAAGTTCCTCGACGACGTGCAGGACTACGACGTCGAGACCGCGCAGGTCGGGATCTTCACCATCCAGATCGGCTTGGCTGCGGTGCTGCGCCATCACGGTGCCGAGCCCGCCGCGATCGTCGGGCATTCGATGGGCGAAGCCGCCGGTGCCTACATTTCCGGTGGTCTCGCGCTCGAAGAAGCCGTTCGCGTCATCTGCGCCCGCTCGCGTCTCATGGGTGAGGCCGAGGGGCAGCTCGAGGGCGACGACATCCGCCTGATGGCGCTCGTCGAATACAGCGCGGCCGAGATCACCGACGTGCTGCCGGACTTCCCGCAGCTCGAGGTGTGCGTGTACGCGGCCCCGACCCACACCGTCATCGGCGGGCCGCAGGAACAGGTCAACGCGATCGTCGCGCGCGTCGAAGCCGCGGAGAAGTTCGCGCGTGTGCTGCAGACCAAGGGTGCGAGCCACACGTCGCAGGTCGACCCGATCCTCGGTGAGCTCGCCGCGGAACTCGCGGGCATCGAACCCCAGCGACTGAAGGTGGGCCTGTACTCGTCGGTCGACGACACCCACTACCGCGCCGGACACGACCCGATCCACCAGGTCGAGTACTGGACCAAGGGCATGCGGCACAGCGTGTACTTCACGCAGGCCGTGCGCCAGGCGTTGTCCGACGGCCACACCACCTTCGTCGAGCTCAATGCGAATCCCGCGACCCTCATGTCCGTTGCGGCGACCGCGTTCGACGCCGGGGTGCAGGACGCCCAGTTCATCCAGACGCTCAAGCGCAAGGAAGACGAGTCGCTGGGCGTACTCACCGCGCTCGCGCAGCTGTACGTCCACGGTCACGCCGTGGACCTGCGCAGTCTGCTGCCCGAGGGCGGTTACGCGGATCTGCCCCGCACCGCGTTCCTCCGTAAGCCGTACTGGGTGGAGACCCACATCGGTACGGGTGGCAACGGCCGGATTCCGGGGGCGCACGTCGCGCTGCCCGACGGCCGGCACGTGTGGGAGGTGCAGGCGGGTTCCGTCACCGATCCCGCCGCGCTGGTTACCGCTGCCGCCGCGCAGGTGCTCTCGGATGTGGCGCTGACCGCGTCCGTCCCGCACGCCGAGGTGCCCGCCGCGGGCACCCTCACCACGACACTGTCCCCGCATCCGGGCGGCGCTTCGGTGCAGGTGCATGCACGTACCGACGGCCGCTTCGTCCTGCTGTACGAGGGTGTCGTGTCGTCGGGTGAGGTGCTGCCCGCGCCCGCCGCGGCGCCTGCAGCACGCTCCGCCGGCCCGGTCGAGGACCTGCCCGAGGTCGTCGAGTCGTTCGGCGACAAATGGGATCCGAACGGATCGCAGACGCTCGAGGCCCGGCTGGCGCTGATCGTCGCCGAATCGATGGGCTACTCGCCGGAGGATCTTCCCGTCGAGATCCCGCTCATCGAGCTGGGTCTGGACTCGCTGATGGCCGTGCGCATCAAGAACCGCGTCGAGTACGAGTTCGAGATTCCGCAACTGCAGCTGTCCGCGGTGAAGGACGCGAGCCTGCGCGATGTCGCCGAGTACCTGAGGTACGCGGTCGACAATCGTGAAGAGGTCGCCGCGCTCGCCGAGCAGCAGGCCGCCGACAAGGCCGCCGAGCGTGCCGCAGAAGCGGCCGAGGACGCCGAGGACCACGTGGTGTCCTCCGTGGAGGACACGACCGTCGTCGCCGAGGCCGAGCAGATTCTGGAGGACGCTGCCCCGGCGGAGCCGGCGACACCGGAGGCGACCGATGATGGCGGTGTCGATGTGCCCCCGCGCGACGCCGCCGAGCGCCTGACGTTCGCGTCCTGGGCCGTCGTCACCGGCCGATCCGCGAAGAGCATCTTCAACACGTTGCCCGCCCTCGACGACGAGACGGCCGAGAAGCTCGCGGCCCGTCTGACGGAGCGGTCCGGCGGCACCATCACCGTCGACGACGTGCGCGGATCCCGGACCATCGAGAAACTCGCGGATGTCGTGCGTGGCTACCTCGAATCGTCCGACCGTATCGACGGACTCGTCCGTGCCCTGCGGCCGCGGCCCGAGGGCTCGGATGCGGTGCCGGTCTTCGTGTTCCACCCGGCCGGTGGCTCGACCGTGGCGTACGAGCCGCTCCTCAAGCGACTCCCCGCCGGCACACCGATGTACGGCTTCGAACGCACCGAGGGACCGATCGACGAGCGCGCCAGGGTGTACCTGCCGCTCATCGAGGAGATCCAGGGCGACGGCCCGTACGTGCTCTACGGTTGGTCGCTCGGAGGTGTGCTCGCCTACGCGGTCGCGCGTCTGCTGCGCGACAAGGGCAGGGATGTACGTGTCGTCGGCCTGATCGACACCGTCATGGCGGGCGAGAAGGTCGAGAACACGCCCGACGAGATCCGGAAGCGCTGGCAGCGGTACGCACGGTTCGCGACGACGACGTA
>NZ_JAUZMZ010000195.1:0-8163 GCF_036327435.1 Rhodococcus chondri
CATCTGGTGCGAAATCGGCATCCGCTCGGCGGATTCACCGGCGACGGAATGTCCCCGGGCAGGGCAGTGGGTTGTCCCGGCACGTCGGGATCCGGTTCCGGAACCGAACGGATCAGCGCACGGGTGTACGGATGCATCGGCGACGTGAACAGATCGTCGGATTCGGCGACCTCACAGACCTTGCCCAGGTACATCACCACGACGCGGTCGCTCACGTTCTTCACAACGGCCAGATCGTGCGCGATGAAAACCAGGGTGAGCTCGTATCGCTTCTTCATCTCCTCGAGGAGGTTGATGATCTGGGCCTGGACCGACACGTCGAGTGCCGAGACCGGCTCGTCGCAGATCACGACTTCAGGGTCCAGGACCATCGCGCGTGCGATCGAGATCCGCTGGCACTGTCCGCCGGAGAATTCGTGGGGCCGCCGGTCGGCTGCCGTGTCCGGGTCGAGCCCGACGCGTTCGATCACGGTACGGGTGCGTGCCTCGATCTCCGTCTTGCTCGTTCCTCCCTGGATCCGCAGGCCCTCCGCAATGATGTCCTTGACCTTACGCAGCGGATTCAGGGACGAGATCGGATCCTGGAAGATCATCTGTAGTTTCCGTCGGTGGGCGCGGAGAGCAGGACCGGCGAGTCCGGCGATCTCGGTGCCGTTCAGGACGATCGAACCCGAGGCGGGCGGCGGGAGCTGGATGATCGCTTTCGCGACGCTCGACTTGCCGCAACCGGACTCCCCCACCAATCCGACGGTCTCCCCGCGTCGGACGTCGAAGCTCACGTCGGACACCGCGAAGACGCGCTCGCCGCCTCTGCCCGCGTCTTCGACGGTCAGGTTCCGGACACTCAGAACCACGTGCTCGTCGTCTCGAAGATGTGCATTTCCGCTGCCGGCCATCAGATCACGTCCTTCGTTCCCAGGGGGTAAAAGCATGCCGCCGCGTGCTCCGGCGAATCGGGGACGATTTCGAGGTTCGGCGACTCGGTGTGACACCGGGCCTGCGCGGACGGGCATCTCGGGGCAAAACTGCACCCCGGCGGCGGATCGATGATCGTGGGCGGCCTGCCCGGTATCGATGGCAGATGGGTGTGGCTCGGGTGCATCAAGCGCGGAATCGCATCCATCAGAGCACGCGTGTAGGGATGGCGCATGTGTGAGAACAATTGGCGGGTAGGCCCTTTCTCGACGACCTTCCCCGCGTACATCACGGCGACCGAATCCGTCCGGCCCGCGACCACGCCCAAATCGTGCGTTATGAGAATCATGCCCATGTTCGCCGTCTCCTGCAGGTCATGGAGCAGATCGAGAATCTGCTGCTGCACTGTGACGTCGAGGGCCGTGGTCGGCTCGTCGGCGATGAGCAGCTTCGGCGAGCACGCTATGGCGAGGGCGATGGTGACGCGTTGACGCATGCCGCCCGACAGGTGGTGCGGGTGCTCGTCGAATCGTCTGGCCGACTCGGGGATTCCCACGAGCGTCAACAGCCGGATCGCTTCTGCCTTCGCTGCGCGGCGGTCGAGTCCGAGGTGGAAGCGGAGCGTTTCGGTGAGCTGCTGCCCGATCGTGAGGACCGGGGTCAGTGAGGTCATCGGGTCCTGGAACACCATGGACAGATCGACGCCCCATAGATGCTTGTTCCGCTTCGGCGACACGGTAGCCAGGTCGACGCCGTTCAGCAGGATCTCGCTGCCCGGTTGCACCCGTGCGCTGGGTGCAAGAATCTTCATGATCGCTCGTGACAGCACGGACTTGCCGGAGCCCGACTCCCCGACGAGGCCGAGCGTCTGTCCGGCATCGACACGTAGGTCGACTCCGTCGACGGCGCGGACCAGACCTCGCGGCGTATCGAACCACACTCCGAGGTTGCGTACTTCCAGCAATCCGGCCGGTGTCGCGGAGGGCGAACTCTCTTCCTTGTGTACGGCGGTCTCGGTGCTGCTACTCATACGGACGACTCCCTGCCTACCCGGCCCCGCACCCAATCGCCGAGCTTGTTGAACGAATACACGGTGAGAAAGAAAAACAGCGACGGAATGAGTACTAGATGCGGGTATTCCCTTAATGATTCGCGTCCGGAGGCGAGCATCCCGCCCCAGCTCGGTGTCGGTGGCGGAACACCCAGTCCGAGGAAGCTCAGGCTGCCCTCCGCCACGACGAGGGTGGCCATCACCACGAGGGCGAGGGACATCACGGGGAGCATGACGTTGCCGAGCAGCTCCCGGGTCAGCACGCGCCATGGTCCGGCGCCGAGCGCTTTTGCTGCCGTGACGAATTCGCGCTCCGAGAAGGCGATCGTATTGGCCCGCGCCACCCGCGCAAAGTTGGGAATGCCCAGCAGCGCCAATCCCAGCACCAGCGTCGACAGGCCGGGACCGAGTGCGGCCACCAGCGCGATGAGGAAGATCAGCGCGGGGAACGAGAGCAGGAAATTGACGAGCAGCGAGATCGTCCGGTCCGTGGCGCCTCGCAGATATCCGGAAATCATGCCCGCTACCACGCCCACGACCATTGCGATGGTTGTTCCGCCGATGGCCACAGCCATCGACACCCGCGCCCCGTGGATACAGCGGGAGAGGATGTCGCGACCGAGCGCATCGGTCCCGAGGAGATTGGCTCCCCAGCCGGGACCCGCGCTGAAGTTGTCCGTGATCTCGTTGGGGTCGGGCAGCGGAAGCCATTGCGCGGTCACCGCTGCGACGACGACAACGCCGATCCACACGGCACCGAGCAGCGCACCGTAGTCGCGCTGTCGGTGCCGACGAGTCGGCTTCCCGGTCGGCCCGGGGGCGGGGGGTATTGCGGTCGCCGCGAACCGCACCGCCGCTTCGCCGCCGCTCTCCTGCCGAACGAGGTCGGTCATGTTGCGCTCACCTTCCTCACGCGCGGGTCGAGCCATGGGTAGGCCAGGTCGACGACGGTATTGATCAGCAGATAGAGCAGTGCGCTGAGGAGCACCACGGCCTGCACGACGATGAAGTCGCGCGAGAGGATCGAGTTGACCACCAGGTTGCCCATACCGGGCAACGAGAAGATCAGTTCGACGATGACGGTTCCGCCGATAAGCCGGCCGATCACCACTCCGGACACGGTGACGAGCGAGAAGGACGACTGCCGTAGGGCATGCCTGACCAGGATGCGCCACGTCGGCAATCCCCGGGCGCGCGTCGACAGCACATGATCCTGTTGGAGGGTGGCCATCATGTCGCCTTTGAGCAGTCGCGTGAAGAGCACGCATTCGCCGGCGGCCAAGGTTAGGACGGGCAACACGATATACCGGAGGTGTTCGACCGGGTCTTCGGAGAACTCCACCCACCCGAGGGTGGGGAGCATCCCGAGCTGCACCCCGAACATGAAGACGAGCAGGATGCCCAGGACGAAGGACGGAACGGCGAGTGTCGCGGACGTGAGCGCCGTCGCGACTTTGTCGATGCGGCCGCCAGGCCGGTACGCCGACCAGACTCCGACCGGCAGCGATACGGCG
This sequence comes from Rhodococcus chondri, assembly GCF_036327435.1. Classification (NCBI taxonomy): domain Bacteria; kingdom Bacillati; phylum Actinomycetota; class Actinomycetes; order Mycobacteriales; family Nocardiaceae; genus Rhodococcus; species Rhodococcus chondri. The sequence goes on from NZ_JAUZMZ010000195.1 coordinate 3,481, forward strand.
AGCGCCACCACCATCGACAGGATTGCCAGTTCCAGCGACACTGGCGCACGCTCCGCGATGGACGTCAGCACCGGTGTCTGTGTCGTGAACGAACGTCCGAAGTCGCCCTGCAGAACTCCGCCGATCCACGAGAAGTACCGCTGCACGACTGGATCCGCGAGACCGTAGCTCTCGCGCGCGAGTTCGCGCATCTCGTCGGTAGCCCCCGGTGGCACCAAGCTGTCGACCGGGTCACCAGGAATCATCTCCAAGAGGAGGAACACCGCCACACTGACCATCCAGACCAGCAGAAGAAAATTTCCGACCGGGATTACGCTTCTCCGAATCGATTTTCCGACCAAGCTTCGATCATCTCCTTCGTTCGATCTGTTCTCCGACCGAGCGGGCACGCCCGTGGAGCACGACCGTGCCCGCCGCGTCGTCACGCCCTACTTGTCGATCCAGGTCCGGTCGAGGTAGGCGCCAGCACCGCTGAGGGTGCCCGTGATGGTCAGGTCCTTCACGTACCCGGGGGTGAAGAGGTATCCGGTCTGGTAGCGCCAGTTGCGCAGCGGAGCGTCCTTCGAGATCTCTCCGTTGATCACCTTGTAGGCGTCGGCCACCACCATGGAATCCTTCGATGCACGGCTCGCCTCGAGCGCTTCGTCGACCTTCGGATTCGTGTAGCCCGTGATGTTGTTCGTCCCGTCGGAGTGGAACGTGTCGTAGATCGCGTCCATGTGCTGCGACAGCGTGGCCGCAATCCCCAGTTGATAATTACCCGAACGCAGGACTCCCTGCAGCGTCGCGTAATCCATCGCTTCGATCTCGATCGTCAGCCCGTGGATCTGCTGGGCCTGGGACTGCAGGATCTGTGCCACCTGACCGAGTGCGGGCAGGCCCGCGAACGTGCTCAAGCGCAGTGTCAGATCGGTCTTGCCACTACGGGTCAGATACTCGTCGAACAGCTTCTGCGCACCCTCCGGATCCTTCTCCGGGAAGGTTCCGAGCGAGTCGTCGCGGTAGGGACTGTCCGGGAACAGGAATGCGTCCACCGGCTCGTCGCCCGGGTACACCGCGCTGTTGATCTGGGCGCTGTCGAAGGTCTTCAGCAACGCGAGGCGCAACTGTGGATCCTTCAGGTCCGAGTCATCGAAGTTGAAGTTCAGCCCGGTTCCTCCGACCAGCGGCAGGGCGTGGACGGTGAAGCCTTCCGCTTCGATCGCCCTGGCGTCCTTGGAAAGCAGTGACCAGTCGATGTCGATCTCCCGGGCGCGCAGCGCGTTGAGGCGCTGGTCGTCCTGGCCGATCACCTTCAGCACAAAACTGTCGAGATACGGTGCTCCTTCGTCCCAGTAGTCCGGATTCGCAGTGAACCGCGCTTCCGAGTTGCGGATCCACTTCTCCAGGAGGAACGGGCCGGCCCCGATCGGCGCATTGCCGAAGTCGGCGCCGAGTTGCGCGATCGCGGCGGGTGAGCCGATCATCCCCATGCCCTGCGCCAGCGCCCACGGCAACTGGAAATTGGGTTGCTCCGACGTGACTTCCACCGTTAGCGGATCGACCACGCGCCACGTAAGGGGCGCAGCGATCCGAGCGGACGGCGAAAGGTTGGCGGGATCCTTCACTCGCTCCCAGTTGAAAACGACGGCATCCGCGTCGAACGTGGTGCCGTCACTGAACCGGATACCGTCGCGGAGTTTCAGGGTCCACGTGCGGCCGTCCTCGGAGTCGAACGCCAACGCCATTCCGGGCACAAACTGCTCGTCCTCGGTGTCGAAACGCAACAGGGTTCCGAAGACGGGGGCGCACCGGTCGAATGCGTGGGTAGCGCACCAGACCGGATCCATCGTCTGTCCTTCGACGTTGACGGCCATGACCAGTTCGCCGCCGCGTACGGGCGTGTCCGAGCCTGCCCCGTCACTTCCCGTCGCACCACCGCTACCGCACCCGGCGGCCACCATGACCGATGCGACGGCCACCAGCAACGGTCGTGGCACCTTTCGCCAATTCACTGTCACTCTGCTACTCCTGTCATAGTTTTGTGCACGGGTGCGGTAGCGGTCGCGGGTTAGTCGGTGACCCAGATTTCCTCGGGCAGCGGCGAACCCAGGGTGTAGACCTCGACGCCCTGCACGTGGTCTCCCCAGACGACGGCCGGAACGGCGCGGTAGTACCAGATGCCCGGGTTCAGTTGGACGAGGCGCTCCTGCACGGTTTCGTACGCGGCCTTGCGCTCCTCGACGGTCCGACCGGTGCGGCCGGCGTCCAGGGCTGCGCTGAGTTCGGCGTCGTCGACCCCCACCGAGTTGCCGGAGGAGTCGCTGTGGAATGCCAGCCACAGCGGGTTGTCGGGATCCTGGATGACCGCCGAGGAGATGAGCATGTCGAAGTCGCGCGCCCCGGTCCGGGCCGTGGCCTGGGCGTAGTCGACGACGTCGACCTTCGCCTCGACGTTGTCGAATGCGCTCATCTGCGCCTGCAGTGCCTCCCCGAGCATCTTGCTCTCGGTCGTGGGGTAGGACAGGAATGTGAACGAGACGGGCTTACCTTCGGCGGCCAGTTCGTCGAACAATTTCTGCGCTGCCTCCGGATCGGTCTCCTTGAGGGCGATTTCGCTGAAGAACGGCGAGCTCTCCTCGAACAGGGTCATCGGAATCTCGCCCTCACCGTTGTAGACGGCGGTATTGATGGCGTCCAGATCCACCGCGAGGGACACGGCCCTGCGTGCTCGTTCGTCGGCGAAGGGCGCGCGGGCGAAGTTCATGGCGACGAACTGCCCACCGCCGGTCGGGACGACGTCGATGTTCAGTCCTGCCGCCTCGATCTTCTTCAGGCTCTCCCAGTTGGTCTCGGAGGCGAGGTCGGCGGCGCCGGTCGTCACCGCGTTCACACGCTGGTTCGTGTCGCTCACCGTGCGGATCGTGATGCTGTCCAGGTACGGCTTGGGTGCATCCCAGTAGTCAGGATTCTTGGTCAGTTCGACGGCATCCTGGCGTGTCCACGAGGCCAGCGTGAACGGTCCTGCGCCGACGGGGTTCTCGTCGAATGCGGCCGGCCCCTTCTCCAGCGCGGCCGGGGAGGCGATCCAGTTCAGGGAGCTTCCTACGATCGACTGGGCGTAGTGCGGATTCGGGGACCTCATCACCACCCGAAGTGTGGTCGGGTCTTCGACGCGCGTCTCGGCGATCTGGGCAGCCCACCGGCCCGACGTCGAGCCCAGCTTCGGATCCACCAAGCGGTCCCAGTTGTATTTCACGGCGGCGGCATCGAGCGGCGTGCCATCGGTGAAGGTGAGGTCCGGCTGGAGTTTCAGAGTGAACGTGGCACCGCCGTCCGTGGTCGAGAAGTCGGTGGCCATCTTGTATTCGATCTCGAGTGTGTCGACATCGTTGATCATCAGGGTCCCGTACAGCGCATTGCCGAGCGTCGGCTGGAAGGCCCAATAGTTGGTCAGCGCCGCCGGATCGAGCGACCGCGGCTCGCCGGTCTGGAGCACGTCCAGTGAGCCACCCGCGACCGGGTCTCCTGCCGGGCCCTGCGCGCCCGTCGCGTCGTCGGAACTCGAACCACTGCAGGACACCAGCAGCAGCGCCGTGGCGCATGCCGCCGCGACTGCGGGGAGAAAACGTCTGGGTCGGTACATCATGACCTTTCGATAAGGCGGAACTGCGGGACGACACCACCGATTTCGAACACGCGTCGGTGACGAAGGAGCACGGGTGATTTCGGTACGCACGGTGGTCGACGAGGCGCCGACCACCGGCGACCGTGACGATGGTCACAGGGAGTATCACTGTTCGCCTCCGAACATTCAAGTATTGCCATCCTTGTAATGATTGAAGTAGCGTGCGAATCGTGTGCATGCTCCGAACGCGCCCCACCGGGGCTGAGGAAGGAACCTTGTTCTGATGTTTTCGGCACTCGTAATCGAGAAGGGCGAAGCCGGCCAGACGGTGACGCTGAAAAGCTTGCAGGAAAACGAACTTCCCGACGGCGACGTCACAATCGACGTGGAGTATTCCACGCTGAACTTCAAAGACGGATTGGCTATCACCGGCAAATCGCCTGTGGTACGCAAGTTTCCGATGGTCCCGGGCATCGATCTCGCAGGCGTCGTCACCGACAGCGCACATGCGGAGTGGTCGACAGGCTACCGCGTCGTCCTAAACGGCTGGGGTGTCGGTGAAACCCATTGGGGCGGCTTGGCTCAGCGCGCACGGCTCAACGGGGACTGGCTGGTTCCCCTGCCCGGCGAATTCACCGCCCGGCAGGCGATGGCGATCGGCACGGCCGGTTACACCGCGAGCCTGTGCGTCGATGCGCTCGTGAACTTCGGTGTGAGACCCGAGCAGGGCGAAATCCTCGTCACCGGCGCGACCGGCGGCGTCGGCAGCATCGCCATTGCGCTGCTGACGAAGGCCGGATTCACCGTGGCCGCCGCGACCGGCAAGACCTCGGAAGCCGAATACCTCCAGCAACTGGGCGCCTCCACCGTGATCGACCGCGCAGAGCTCTCCGCAGCGGGTAAGCCGATGCAGAAGGAACGCTGGGCAGGCGTCGTCGACACCGCCGGCAGCCATACTCTGGCCTACGCGTGCGCGCAGACCCGCTACGGCGGTGCGGTCGCCGCATGCGGCCTGGCACAGGGGATGGACTTCCCCGCCTAGGTCGCACCGTTCATCCTGCGCGGCGTGTCCCTGC
>NZ_JAUZMZ010000196.1:0-8132 GCF_036327435.1 Rhodococcus chondri
CCCGGACACCGCAGGCGACAGCGAGCCCAAGGGCGGCCGGCCCGGGCCGGCCGACGAAGGCAGAAGCGGGGGAATGGCGACCCGCGAAAACGCACCCGAGATCGCCGAGAACTCCGAGGACTGAACCACCGGCCGACGCCACCGGCGGAGCACCCGCCGCGGGCCGGCGGGTCGGTCCTCCGATGGTGGCCGCGCATCACGGGGACTAGGCTCGACCCGTGACTCGACGCACCAAGATTGTCTGCACCATGGGCCCCGCCACCGCCGACCCCGATGTACTGCGGGAACTCGTCGGCTCCGGCATGGATGTGGCCCGCCTCAACTTCAGCCACGGAGAACACGCCGAGCACAAGGCTCATTACGACCGCGTGCGCGCGGCAGCCGACGCTACCGGAAACGCGGTCGGCATCCTTGCGGACCTGCAGGGTCCCAAGATTCGTCTCGGTCGATTCGCCGAGGGCCGTACGGTCTGGGAGAACGGTGAGGTCGTGCGGATCACCGTCGACGACGTCGAAGGTACCCACGACCGCGTTTCGACCACCTACAAGCAACTTTCCGAGGACGCAGTACCCGGCGACCGCCTCCTCGTCGACGACGGCAAGGTCGGGTTGGTCGTCGAATCGGTCGACGGCAACGATGTCGTGTGCCGTGTCACCGAGGGTGGGCCGGTCAGTAACAACAAGGGCGTGTCCCTGCCGGGAATGAACGTCTCGGTTCCCGCCCTGTCCGAAAAGGACATCGCCGACCTCGAATTCGCGCTCGAGCTCGGCGTCGACTTCATCGCGTTGTCGTTCGTGCGCTCACCGGCCGACATCGAACTCGTCCACGAGATCATGGACCGCGTCGGACGGCGCCTGCCCGTCATCGCGAAGCTCGAAAAGCCCGAAGCCATCGAAAATCTCGAAGCGGTGGTGCTCGCGTTCGACGCGGTGATGGTCGCGCGTGGCGACCTCGGTGTCGAACTACCCCTCGAGGAAGTGCCGTTGGTGCAGAAGCGTGCGATCCAGATCGCCCGCGAGAACGCCAAACCGGTCATCGTCGCCACACAGATGCTCGAATCGATGATCGAGAATTCGCGGCCCACCCGCGCGGAAGCGTCCGATGTCGCGAACGCCGTGCTCGACGGCGCCGACGCGGTGATGCTGTCCGGTGAGACCTCGGTCGGCAAGTTCCCGGTCGAGACGGTCAGGACCATGGCGCGCATCGTCCGTGCGGTGGAATCCGATTCGACGCGGGTGCCGGAACTGACGCACGTGCCGCGTACCAAGCGCGGGGTGATCTCGTACGCCGCCCGCGACATCGGTGAGCGCCTCGACGCGAAGGCACTCGTCGCGTTCACCCAATCCGGCGACACCGTGCGCCGTCTCGCGCGGCTGCACACCCGCTTGCCGCTGCTGGCCTTCACACCGGTGCCGCACATCCGCAACCAGCTCGCACTGACGTGGGGCACCGAGACGTTCTCGGTCGAGCCGGTGGACACCACCGACCAGATGGTCGAGCAGGTCGACGCCGCCCTGTTGTCGCTGGGTCGCTACCAGCGCGGAGATCTGGTCGTGATCGTCGCCGGTGCTCCTCCCGGCCGTTCGGGTTCGACGAACCTGATCCACGTACATCGTTTGGGCGAGAAGGACACTCGTTGACAGAGATCGAGGACACCCGGGCCGAAGGCCCGGACCTCGGCGTCCTCGTCGGTCTGCTCGACCTCGAGCAGACCGACGAGGACATCTATCGGGGGCAGCATCCGCAGCGACGCATCGGCAGCCGCACCTTCGGTGGTCAGCTCGTCGCACAGGCGCTGATCGCCGCCGGGCGCACAGTGGGGGAGCGCCCGATCCACGCGATCAACGCGCACTTCATCCGCGGTGGCGATGTCAAGGAACCGATCGAGTACCGCGTGGTGCGGCACCGGGACGGCCGCGACTTCGCCAACCGCATGGTCACCGCATACCAGAACGGGCAGGAACTGTTCGTGATGCTCGCCGCGTTCCAGCGATGGGGCACGGGACTCGAGCATTCGGTGTCCGTACCGGACGTTCCGCTTCCCGAGGCGCTGCCGCCCATCGGCGACCGTCTTCGCGGATACGAGGATCGACTTCCGCATTTCGTCGGGGCGCTCAAGCCCATCGACATGCGGTATGCCAACGATCCCGCCTGGGTGGCCAAGGGCACCGGTGAGCGCCTCAACCACAATCGGGTGTGGATGCGGGCCGACGGCGAACTGCCCGACGATCCGCTGTTGCACGTGGCGACCCTCGCCTACGGTTCGGACACCACCGTGCTGGACTCCATCCTCACGACGCACGGACTGTCGTGGGGTCTGGACCGCATCGTCGCGGCGACGGTGAATCATTCGATCTGGTTCCACCGGCCGCTGCGATTCGACCAGTGGCATCTGTATGCAACCGAGTCGCCGGTGGCGGCCGGCTCCCGCGGGATGGCGACCGGACGGTACTTCACGCTCGAGGGCGAGCTGGTGGCAACGGTGGTGCAGGAAGGTCTGGTCCGGCACTTCCCGCCTCGGCGCTGACCTGCCGAGCCGACGCGTCGGCGTGCTCGCCGATCCGCTCGAGCGCGCTCGACAGGCGTCGCATCGCGTCGAGCGCACCGGCGAGTTCCTCCGTGCCCATCGCCTCGGCGAGACGAAAAGCCGTGTCCGCGTGGGCGGGAGCAATCGCGGAGACCGCTCTGCGCCCGGCGTCGGTGGGTGCGACGAGTTTGGCGCGCCGGTGCGCGGGGTTGGGCCGGTATTCGGCGAGTCCGCGGTCGACCAGCAGATCGGCGATGCGCTGGACGCTCTGACGGGTGATGCCCATGGTGCGCGCGATCCCGGCGACGGGAAGCGGTTCGGTCAGCGTGGCCCCGAGGACCTGCCACCACGCCGCGGTGAGTCCGACCGGGCGGGCGAGGCCCTCCGCCACCTCGAGGAACTGGCCGTTGAGCCTGAATGCCGTCAACGCAACCCCGCTGAGCAGCTCCTGAGGCGATCTCTTGTCGGGGCTCATCCCTGCACCGACATGAGTTCGTGGAAACCGGCGGGATCGCGCCGGCCGTAGAGCTTGTACCAGGATTCGAGAACGCTCGGCTCGAAGATCTCGAGACGTTCGAGGACGGCGCGCGCGAACTCGGCGGGCGCGACGGCGCTCGCGGTGATCAGGTCGCGGTCGGTCACCACGGGCTCGTCGCGGTAGAGGTGCGCGCCCGCATAGCCCACGCTGTCGAGGAACTCGGCCGCATTGCTCGTGTGGGCGCGCTCGTCGAGCAGTCCGGCGAGGGCGAGTCCGCCGGTGGCGCCGCAGATCGCGGCCACCGGTACGCCGACGTCGAGGAAGACGCGCGCCTTCTCGGCGAACGGCGCAAACTGCTCGGTGGCCCAGATGTCGTTTCCCGCGAGGACGAGCATGGCGCTGTCGTGCGGGGTGGCCTCGTCCAAGGTCAGGTCCGGAACGACGCGGAGCCCGCCCATCGTGGTGATGGGATCGCGGGTCGCGCCGACCGTTGCGACGGCGAACCGGCCCGGTTCACGGTGCCAGAGGGGCTTGTTGATGTGAGCGATCGCGTGCCCGATCTCCCAGTCGGCGAAGGTGTCGTAGACAGCGACATGAACTGTGTCGATAACGTTTCCATCCATGACAACATCCTGTCATATAGACAGTGTACTGTCAATGTTCGAAGGCGTGGATTCCCGGGCTTCCGGGTACCCGGAATGCGGGTGCCGACGGTCGGCGCACCCGAAAGGAGAATCGACGTGCAGATCCACGTGAACAAGGACAGCCACATCCGGATCGATGAGGACATCACCGAACGACTCGAAGCGACACTCGAGTCCGCGGTCGAACGCTTTCGCGATCGGATCACTCGTCTCGAGGTGCACCTCGGCGACGAGAACGCGGCCAAGTCCGGCGTCGACGACAAACGCTGCGCCCTCGAAGCACGGATCGCCGGGCAGCAACCGGTCGTGGTCACCCATCACGCCGCGACCGTCAAGGATGCCTTCGACGGAGCGGTCGAGCGTCTGCACAATGCACTCGACTCGAAACTCGGCCGCGACAGCGGACACAAGGGCGGTGCCTCCATCCGGCACATGAAGGCCGACGAGAAGCCGCACTGACGCCGGGCGGAGAGGAGGTGTGGTGCTTCCCCTCCGGTTCGGTCCCGACCTGCTCTGCGACGGCTCTCGCGCACAGCCCGACCGATGACCACTCGGTGGTCCTGCTCGTCACCCCACGGCCGACTTCGGCCTATCGGAGGGATACATGCTCGGCAACAACAGCGGACAGAACGTGAGCGCACCCATGGTGGGCGTCACCTCCGCTTGTTGTCGCTGACGGCCCGCGCAGGCCGTAGGTCTGCGACTGCTGCGGTCGCCGGCCGAAGCCTTCGGTGCGCCAAAGGATTTCTTCGACGACGCATGCGCCGATCCCGAGCCGGGCAGCAGTGGCTTCGAGGTCGAGCCCGACGGCGCCCGGGGACGGCTCAGCTGCCGAGTTTCGCGACCGCCTCGTCGACGAGCGGGATGTAGCGGTCGATCGCCCAGGGCACGGTCAGTGGGTTGATCATCGACGAGCCGGTGACGAACGGCTGGTCCTCCGGGGCGACGAGCGTACCCCGCTCGACGGCCGGGATCCGCTGGTAGACCTCCTGCGATTCGATCTGCTGACGGTTCGCCGGATCCGAGTAGAACGTGAAAAGCAGATCGGACCCGTTCAGCAGGTGCGCATTCTCGAGGCCGATCACGGCCGAATCGGTGCCTTCGGTCTCCTCCAAGGTATCGACCACAGGGTCGACGGTCAGGCCGAGGCCGCGGACCATCGCGACGCGCTGTTCGTCCCGCAGGAAGACACCGAGCGTGGCGGGCCCGGTGTTGTAGATGTACGAGAAGGTGACGTCCCGGTATTCGGGGTGGTCGGCCGCGGTATCGGCGAACCGCTGCTCGATCCCGCTGACGAGATCGAGTGCTTCGTCGTGCTTGCCCATTGCAGTGCCGATGGTCTCGATCTGCTCCTGCCAGGTGATCGTCCACGGCAGTTCCGGGTATGCGACGGTCGGCGCGATGCCGCTCAGCACGTCGTACTGATCCTGCGTGATACCCGACCACGGGGCCAGGATCAGGTCGGGTTCGAGCGCGGCGATCGCCTCGAGGTTGACTTCGGTGCCTCCGGTGAACTGGGTGGGCAGATCCTCACTGCGTTCGGTGAGTTCCTCGTGGATCCAGGGCAGGTATCCGGTTTCGTTGCTGCCCCAGGGATACTCCTCTATCCCGACCGGGACTTCGCCGAGGGCGATCACGGTTTCCGCCGACCCCATGCCCAACGTCACGATACGTTCGGGTTCCGCGGTGATCTCGGCGGTTCCGAGAGCATGGTCGATCGAGGTTGGCTCGAACTCGCCCGACGGTGCGCCGGCAGCAAAATCGGTGTCGCTGCCCGAGCAGGCGCCGAGCAGCAGCGCACCTGCCAGGATCGGCGCGAGTAGACGAGATGAGCGGGCAGCGGAGCGCAGAGTGTGGTGCATGGGTACCTCTCGACGGGACCCGCGCCGGAACGACGCGCACAACAACGGAGGTAGCGTAGCCTTACCTTTCTTCAGATCTCAAAACCCGGTGCCGCACGGATCGTGACCGGGACTGCCGCGGCGGCACCGTAGCCCACCCGTTCCGCGACCCATAAGTGATAAACCACAATTTGGTTGCGTGATATGTATCACATTTGATAAGCTTTCGTTACCTACCGGCTTCGGCGAAGGGGTGGGGAGTGGCGGGCAGGCAAGACGACGGGTCCAGGCGTGGGGCGCCTGACATCCTGCTCGAGGGAGGGAACGGAGATCATCATGGCCACGCATCGCGCAGATCCGGTGGAGCACGCGGCATCGTCCGTGCGGATACTCGCAATACTTGTGCTTGCGGCGTTTCTCACGGTCGGAATCGTCGGAGTGGCACTGACCGGCTCCGTATTGAGCGGAATACTCTTCGGTCTGCTGACCGGTGGCCTTATTGTATTGGCGCACTTGATGATCGGACCGGGCTCCACATCCTGAGGGTGCGCTCCGGCAGCAGCGGGCTGCACAACCACCGTGACTGCAACAAGCGCGACCGGCGCCCGTGAGGTGGTCGTCCACTGCGCTCCCCCCGATTCCCGAGCGGACCGTTTCCCGAACGGTCAGACTTGAAGTATGCGCTCGGACGAACGCCGCGAAAACGCGGCGGGGGTGTCGAAAGTCCCGGCGGAGCTCAGCCGGCAGATCGCGCTGCTCGCCCGCGAGTTCTTCGTCCCCGACGATCTCGATCGCACGCTCGGCGGGATCACGGCGGCGGCGGCCGAGTTGATCGCCGTCGCCGATGGCATCGACATCACCCTGCTGACCGGACCTGAAAAATTCCGGTCTGTGGCCGCGACCACGCCGTTGGCCTCGACGCTCGATGCTCTGCAGATCGAGCTGGGACAAGGGCCGTGCCTGGACGTTGTCACCGCCGACCCGATCATTCGTGTACAGGACATGCGCACGGAGACACGCTGGCCGGCGTATGCGCCGGCCGCAGTCGAAGCGGGAGTGTTCAGCTGCCTGTCGGTGCGCTTGTACACCCACCGCGACGATGTGGGCGCGCTGAACCTGTTCTCCCACGCCGCGGACGCCTTCGGTGCCGGCGACGAAGCGCTCGCCGACATCCTGGCCACCCAAGCAGCCGCCGCGCTCACCGCTGCCCGAATCCATGAACAGCTGACTTCCGCCCTGTGCAGCCGGGACATCATCGGTCAAGCCAAGGGCATCATCATGGAGCGTTTCGGTGTCGATGCCGCACATGCCTTCGAAATGCTCCGAAGGATGTCCCAGAACAGGAACATTCCTCTCGTCGAAATCGCCACCCGGCTGATCGCCTCCGGTCCGGAAAGACACCCGCGTCGGACGACATGGTGATCGAACGGTGTCGTGTCCGGCCGACCGCGCCTGCAGCAGCCTCCTTTCCGGCATTCTCCGCGCGGGGATCGCCGATGATATGGAATCCGCGCCGCCGGTGCCGTTGCCTACCCTCTTGACCTATGAAGACTGGCGCGTGGTCCCTGGCGATCGACTTCGGAACGTCGAATACCGCGGCCGCCGAGACACGTCCGGCCGGTGGAATCCAGACACTGCCGCTGGCCCATCAGAGCAACCTGATGCCCTCTGCCGTGTTCGTCCGGTCGACTCCGGTGCGCTCGCTCGACGACCTCGCGGTCGGCGATGCGGCGCTCAACGCCGCCGAGTCGGTGCCGGGTGTGTTCGTGCCGGCCCCGAAGCGACTGATCGGCCGACCGTCCGTCGCAGTCCACGGTAGTCCGCTCCCCGCCGTGCTCCCGGCGGCAGCGGTGATTCACGCGGCGTATCGCCGGGCCCTGACCCAGCATAATTCGATCCCCCCGGCGCGGGTCGTGCTCACCCATCCCGAGGCCTGGTCGCCGGACATGATCGCAGTTCTGATCGAGGGAGCCGCGCTCGCGGGGATCGACCCCGCGAGTGTCGTCACGGTATCCGAGCCGCGCGCGGCAGTGCATTACTACACCCGCACTGCCGCACCGGCTCCCGGTGCGGCAGTGGCGGTCTTCGATTTCGGCGGCGGGACGGTCGACGAGGCGGTGCTGCGGGCCACTGCATCGGGCGGCTTCGAGGTGGTGACCGCGAGAGGAGACAATTCCCTCGGAGGCAAGAACTTCGACGCTCTCATCCGACGCTGGGCCGAAACCCAGCTCGCCGATCTCAATCCGGATCTCGCGCAGTACCTGCGCGGCTCTGCGCCCGAACACATCCGAGCCGTACGCGCCCTCGAGGAGTCCGCGCGCCGCGCAAAGGAGTCCTGTCCGATGCCCCGTCGGCCACAGTATTCGTCGCCGGTGGGCCGTGGCGCGAAGACCTGCTCCTCACCCGGGACGAATTCGAGGAGCTGATCGCACCCCAGATCGACGCGGCCGCTGCGCTGCTGCGCGCTGCGTTGGTGCAGGCCCGCGTTTCCGCCGACGGGTTGCAGGCGCTCTACCTCACGGGCGGATCCTCGCGGATCCCGCTGGTGCACACCCTCCTCGGAAGAGTGGGACCCGTTGCCACGCTGGATGATCCGAAAACAGTGGTGGTGCAGGGAGCGTTGATCGCTGCCGGCGCCGCGG
>NZ_JAUZMZ010000197.1:0-8111 GCF_036327435.1 Rhodococcus chondri
CTGCTCACCACCCGATGGCAAGCCCTCAACAGGATCACTCTGTGCCCCAAACGAATCGGCTCCATCACCCAAGCAGCGCTTGTCCTGACGCAATTCGAGCATGCAGGTCGCTATTGAGAAAACCTCAATGGTCGGCCATCCAGTCCGATACGGACGGATTTGTAGAAAACGGGACCTTTACTGGTGAGTTTGACCGCAATAGCCGCCGCAATCATCAACGGACTGACGAACAGCAATACCAGCAGAGAAAACACAACGTCGAATGAAGTTTTCGCGAAGCTCTTTGCGCCGTGATATTGCGGCTTCTCGACGTGAATCAGAGGGAGACCCGCGACCGGCCGCATCTCGAGGCGCGGACCGGAAATATCGATGATTCCCGGTGCGACCACTAGGTCGACTCCCGAATCCTCCAATTCCCACAGCAGATCCCGGATGCCACGATGCCCGACCCTCTCGGTGGCGGTGATCACGACCGTGTCGGCGCCGGTGTGTTCCAGTGCGGCCACGACATCGCCTTCGCTGCCGAGCAGGGGAACCTCGGAACCGGCCGCGCGAATGGTGCCGCCGCGGAGACCTTCGGGACCCGGTATGCAGGCACCCACGACCCGGTACCCGTGGGCTGTGCCTCTCGAAAACGATTCGATCAGGTCCTCGACGGAACGCTGACTACCTACGACCAGCACTGTGGTCTGCAACTGCCCGCGTTCGCGCCAGCGCGCAACTCGCCTGCGCCAGAGCCATCGACCGAGCATCAGGCCGGTCAAACCCATCGGCAGGGCGATGGCGAGATAGAGGCGGGCCAGGTCCAGACCTGCGAGCAGCGCCACGATGGCTACGAAACCGAAGAGCCAGAACGTCGACGAGATGATTCGGCGGTATTCCTCGTCGCCGCTTCCCACCACACGGGGGGACCTGGTACGGAAGATCGCCAGGGCACACAACCACAGGGCAACGAGGCCGACGGTGACGATGCCGTAACCGAGGAACCTGACCGCTTTGGATTGGACCTGCACATCGAAAGTCCCGAATCGAACCCACTGTGCCGTCAGAACCGCGGCGAGGACGGTCACGGTGTCGGTGATCACCAGACGTTTCACATACGCCGCTACCCACTGGCGACGCGCTACCGCGCCGGGATCCGATAAGACAATCGGATCTTCGACGGATTCACGCGTGGGCAACGCCACGAACACTCCTGACACTCATTTCGGAGATTACAGGTTACGAATCGCGGCGAATTTACTATATGTTACGGGGGGTAAACGTGAGTTATGTCGCATCACAAAAGGGCAAATGACACTTAACCCGCGAACAATTCCTTCCGTTTCGGAGGGTGAATGTTGATGCGGGTGAGGTCGTGATCGTAGTGCGCGAGCAGCCGTGGATCCATTACGCGGCGCCATAGTGGCGGCACGAGCGCCATCAGGATGAGGACCGCGTAGCCGGCGGGTAGCTGTGGCGCTTCCGGCATCGATCGCAGCGTCTGGTAGCGACGCAGTGGATTGGCGTGGTGGTCGCTGTGCCGCTGCAGGTTGTAGAGAAACAGGTTCGAGCACACGTGGTTGCTGTTCCAGCTGTGCTCGGGCGCGACCCGGCGGTACTTGCCGTCGGCGCGTTTTTCCCGCAGCAGCCCGTAGTGCTCGAGATAGTTGGCGCCCTCGAGGAACATGACGGCCATGACGGCCTGGGCCACCAGCCACGGCGCGATCTGCCAGCCGAAGACAGCGATGAGGGCCGCATACAGCACCACGCTCATCGCCCACGCGTTCAGGACGTTGTTGTGGCGCAGGCTCCACGTCGACTTCCCGCGCCGGCCCAGCCGCGCCTTCTCGTACCGCCATGCCGACCGCAGGCTCCCGGAGACCGACCGTGGCAGGAAGCGCCAGTAGCTTTCCCCGAAGCGGGCGGTGGCCGGATCGTCCGGAGTCGCGACCCGGATGTGGTGACCGTAGTTGTGCTCGACGTAGAAGTGTCCGTAGAAGGACTGGGCAAGGGCGATCTTGGCGAGCCATCGCTCGACGGTCGTGCGTTTGTGGCCGAGCTCGTGTGCGGCGTTGATGCCGACCCCACCGACGATGCCGAGTGTCGCGGCCATCGCGAACCGTTCGGCACCACCCATCGGCTGCGACACCAACATGTAGCAGCCGAAGATCAGGCCGGCGTACTGCACCGGCAAATAGACGTAGGTGCAGTACCGGTAATACCGGTCGTTCTCGAGCGCCTTCATGGCGGACTCGGGCGGATTGGCCGTGTCGAGCTTGGCGAAGACGTCGATGAGCGGGCAGATCACCGCGATGATGATGGCCCCGGACGCCCAGAACACCCCCAGTTCGAGGTATCGCACCAGCACATACGCCAGGAACGGGCTCAGCGGTATCACCAGCCCGTACAGCCACAGGTACCGCTTGCGATCTCTCCATCGCGCCGCCACGCCCAGCACGGCATCCTCGTCGTTCTGTACTGCAGCCACGCTGCTCCCATCCGCGCACGCCTGAGTCGCCGACGACTACAAGCACGATTTTCTGTAACCCCCCGAACCGGATAAAGAGTACCGAAGGATGCGCGCTATCTCCTCATCGCGGGTGAGATCGGCGCGCTGGCGCGGACGACAACGGCGACGTCGCATCGAACGATGCAACGCCGCCGTTGTGGAACAACTAGGGGCAGGTCAGATGATGTGAACACCCTGGGCCTGCGGGCCCTTCTGTCCCTGGCCGATTTCGAACTCGACGCGAGCCCCCTCATCGAGCGACTTGAAACCGCTGCCCTGGATCTCGGAGTAGTGGACGAAGACGTCTGCGCCCCCACCGTCCTGCTCGATGAATCCGAAGCCCTTCTCCGCGTTGAACCACTTGACTGTTCCCTGCGCCATACCACTTACTCCTAATTCGATCCGCACGTTCCCAACGCGACGGCCTTGCTGGAAAACCCATCATTGCATCGATCCGGACATTCGTCGCCCCTAGAATTGAGATTGTTTTGCTCGTGTCGTGAAAACGGTGGTTGAAATGCGTTTGCGGCGTGGTGGCACCATGTACTGCGTGACTATCGGAGAGCAGCAGGGCCACCTGCACCATCGCATCACCCGGAAGCTCGAGCAGTCGTCGAAGCTGCAGAACGTGCTGTACGAGATCCGCGGGCCCGTGCACGCCCACGCCGCCCGGCTCGAGGCCGAGGGTCACCGCATTCTCAAGCTCAACATCGGCAATCCCGCGCCGTTCGGCTTCGAAGCCCCCGACACGATCGTGCAGGACATGATCGCGTCCTTGCCGAGCGCTCAGGGCTACTCCGAGTCCAAGGGCATCGCGTCGGCCCGACGCGCGATCGTCACCCGATACGAACTGGTGCCGGGCTTCCCGAAGTTCGACATCAACGATGTCTACCTGGGCAACGGCGTGTCCGAGCTCATCACGATGACGATGCAGGCGCTGCTCGACGACGGCGACGAGGTGCTCATCCCGGCACCCGACTATCCGCTGTGGACGGCCATGACTTCTCTCGCCGGCGGTACGCCGGTGCACTACCTGTGCGACGAGAGCAACGACTGGAACCCGGATATCGCCGACATCGAATCCAAGATCACCGAGCGCACCAAGGCGCTGCTCGTCATCAACCCGAACAATCCGACGGGCGCCGTGTACTCACACGAGGTGCTCACCCAGCTGGTCGCGCTCGCGCGCAAGCACCAGCTGCTGCTGCTCGCCGACGAGATCTACGACAAGATCCTGTACGACGATTCGAAGCACGTCTCCCTGGCCACGCTGGCACCCGATCTGTTGTGCCTGACCTACAACGGCCTGTCGAAGGCCTACCGTGTCGCGGGCTACCGCTCGGGCTGGATGGTCATCACCGGTCCGACCGAGCACGCGCAGGGCTTCCTCGAGGGCGTCGACCTGCTCGCGTCGACCCGCCTGTGCCCGAACGTGCCGGCTCAGCACGCCATCCAGGTTGCCCTCGGTGGTTACCAGAGCATCGACGACCTGGTCCTGCCCGGCGGCCGGCTGCTCGAGCAGCGCGACGTCGCGTGGGAGCGGCTCAACGCCATCCCCGGCGTCAGCTGCGTCAAGCCCCGGGGCGCGCTGTACGCGTTCCCGCGGCTCGATCCGGAGGTCTACGAGATCCACGACGACGAGAGGTTGGTTCAGGATCTGCTGCTGCAGGAAAAGATCCTCATGGTCCAGGGCACCGGCTTCAACTGGCCCGATCACGACCATCTCCGAATCGTGACTCTGCCGTGGGCACGTGATCTCGCGGTTGCTATCGAGCGGTTCGGCAATTTCCTGTCGAGCTACAAGCAGTAGCTCGACCAGCGCCGACACGCCCAGGGCGGGAGGACACGCCGACCGTTGCGTAACGGTGACCTAAGGGCTCCCTTGCGCGTGTGCGCAGGTTAGGGAACTTATGGCGGTGTTCTCGCGGGTCTTTTGTCCTTTCGTGATCAGAGACCGTGATCAGAGACACAGGGCAGGTCGCATACCAAATCGTTGAAAAAGCGAGTAGCTTTGGGTTCAGCACGTTAAGTCGTGCTGGGCTCCCTGACCGATCGCCATCCCCCCTGTGCGAGGTCAGGTGAAGGTGGCGGGGACAACCCCCCCTGCTCCCCGCCACCACCAGCCCATTTCATTCGATCGGCCCCATCCCGCCCCTGCTGTGGACACGGCTAGCCTGTTCCCGTGAATCATGGACACGGCCACGGGCACGGCCACTTCGAGGGCCCCGCGCCGCTCGGGCCGCTCGCCGCGAAGATCGTCATCGGTTTGCTCTCCGCGATCGGCGCGCTCGTTCTGCTCGGCACGATCCTGCTGTGGCCCAGCAACCAATCCGTCGAAGTCCCCGCTCCGTTCCAGACGACCGGAGGCGACGCCGTCGTCACCGTGGCAGCCACCGTCGTCGAACACGACACCGGCGCGTGCGGCAGCATATCGGCGGGACGCGTCTTCACCGGCGACCCGGTTCCGCCGGCCACCGGCGTCTACGAGTGCGACCGCAGCGTCCTGTCCATCGAGTCCGGCCCCGACGCCGGCACCAACACCCTGCTCGAAGTGGTTCCCGGACCGGGCCAGCCCGAACTGCAGACCGGCGACGAACTGCGCCTCGTACGCCAGACCGATCCCAGCGGCGCCACCCAATACTCGTTCTACGACTTCGCCCGGAGCTTGCCGCTGGGGCTGATCGTCGCGGTGTTCGCGGTGACCGTCATCGCGGTCGCGCGGTGGCGGGGCCTGCGGGCCCTGATCGGACTCGGTGTCGCGTTCGGGGTGCTGGTCATATTCATGCTCCCGGCGCTGCTCGACGGCAAACCGGCCGTCCCCGTCGCGCTGGTGGGCGGTGCGCTGATCCTCTATGCGGTGCTCTATCTCGCACACGGCGTCAATCTGCGCACCAGCTCGGCCCTGCTCGGCACCCTCGCCTCGATGGCCCTCGCCGCGCTCCTGTCCTACGTGGCGATCCGCATGACCCACCTGACCGGCCTGTCGGAAGAACAGAACACCGATGTCCAGATGTACATCGGACACGTGTCGATCTCGGGTCTGCTGCTGGCCGGATTCATCATCGGCTCACTCGGTGTGCTCAACGACGTGACGATCACGCAGGCGTCGTCCGCGTTCGAGCTGGCCGCGCTCGATCCGGACACGTCGCGGCGGGAGATCTTCTCGTCGGCGATGCGCGTGGGCCGCGACCACATCGCCAGCACCGTCTACACCCTCGTGCTCGCCTACGCCGGTGGCGCCCTGCCGCTGCTACTGCTCTTCTCCGTCGCGGGCCGATCCATCTCCGACGTCATCACCGGCGACGCCGTCGCGATCGAGATCGTGCGCGCCTGCGTCGGCGGTGTGGCCCTGACCCTCTCGGTGCCGTTGACCACGGCCATCGCGGCGGTGCTTTCGCGCGCGGGCGGACCACCGAAGCCCGCCCGTCACGCCCTCTGACTCCACGTGTCAGCCGGGGAAGCGGAACTCCGGCAGTCGGGGCAGTTCGAGGGTCGGCAGCGGCGGCAGCGTCGGGACCGGGACGTTCAGGCCCGGGATCATCGCCGGTGGCGGCGGGGGCTCGGGCGCCGACGGCACCGGCCGCGGCTGCGTCGACTCCGTGGTCGGGGGTGCCGTGGTCGTGGTGGTCACCGGCGCCGGCGCGACCGCGGGCTGCGGCAGCGAACGCTTCGGCGTCGTCGGGGTGGTGATGGTTTGCGTGGGGCCGGCCTCGTCGCTGGGCGCACCGAAGACGGTATTGCCCGCGCCCAGCGCGACACCGATCACCGCGACCACGGCCAGCGCGGTCCCGGCGAGCCCGGCTCCTGAGATCTGCTTTCCGCTCACGGACGGGCCGCGCCCGCTCAGCGCCGCCCACCAGGGTGCCTTCGATGTCGGCTCCGGATCGCGGGACGACGACGCGACCGTGGCGGTGATCACCGGGATGCGCTCGGTTTCCTCCCCCACCGACGCAGCCGGTGGCGCCGCCTCTCGTGCCTCTCGTCGCGGCGGAACGATGCGGGTGAAAGCGCTGGAGGGTTTCGGCGATGCGGGCCGGTCGGCAAGCATCGCGCCGCCCTTGGCGAGGACGAGTTCGGGCTCGTGCGGCACCACGAGCGGCAGTTTCAGCCACGACCGCAGCACTTCCTGCACGAGCGGGACATGGGCACCGCCCCCGAGCAGCACCACCGCTTCGGGATTGAGACCCGAACGGGCGATGACGTTGTGCACGAACTGCGCGGACGACTCGACACACTGGGCGATGAGCGGGTCGAAGGTGTCGCGGGACATGAGCACGACACCGGCCGCTCCGGGAACCGCCACGGTGCCGGTCTGCGACAGCTTTTCCTTGGCCTCACGGCACTGCGACGACAGCTCGTCGTCGGTGGCCGGGTCGTCGGGCCGCCACACTACGTTGGTGCCGAGCTGGTGTTCGCGGATGACGTTGTCGAAGATGCGGCCGCCGATACTGTCGGTGCGTTCGGCAAGGATCTCCCGGGTGCCCAGGTCGACGACCGTGACGGTGAGCCCGGCGTCGCCGAGGTCGTAGAACACCGCGGTCTTGCTGCCGAGTTCGCCGGTGGCCTGCAGGTACGCCAGGGCCGCTTCGGGCTCGGAGACGAGGGTGTACCGGTCGACGTTCTCCACGGTCATCGCCGCGCGGATGCGGTCGGCCTGTGCCTGGTCGCGGTAGACGATGCCGACCGAGTCGATCGAGTCGCCTGCTACACCTGTCTGGAACAGAACGCCCAGCGTGCCGGCGGCGAGCCGGGCCGGGTCGTCCTTACCTGTTTCCACTATCTGGAATTGGAAGCCTGCGGAGGGTGTCGTCCGATCGATGGGACGCACAATCCGTACGGCACTCTCCCCCACGGTTACCCCGAGAACCGAACTCATCAGCCGCCTTCGACAGTGGTGTGCGCCAGCTTGTCGAGCCCCCCGGCGCTTTCCGAACGAACCGATCGTACCCAACGTCCGTTTTTTGGCTACAGCTGTAACCCTCGGAAGAGGTTCCCACGTCCGGACGAAGCAATGCACTTCCCATACGATCGACGGATGCGGGTTCTGTATGTGTGCACACGAAATACTTGTCTATCCCCCACTGCGGAGCGTTTGACCACCGCATATGCCGAGGAATGCGGACGGCCCGCACTCACCGCGCACAGCGCGGGCACCGGCGCGATGGTCGGTCACGGAATGGAACCCACCGCGGCTCTGGTCCTGCAGCAGCTCGGCGGCACTTCGGAGGGATTCGTGGCCCGCCCGCTGGACACGGCGATCGCGCAGGACTCCGACATGATCATCACGATGAGTGAACAGCAGCGGAGGTCCGTCATCGAAGCCGCGCCGGACATGACGCGCAGCGTGTTCACCTTGCGGGAAGCCGCGCGGCTGCAGCAGATCAGTGGCGCAGCGACGGTCGCAGAATTGACGGCCGCCCGGACCCAGCTCTCTGCGTCCGAGCCGGAAGACATCGTCGATCCGACCGGCAGCGACGAGGAGACGTTCATCACGGTGGGATCCGAGATCGCAGATCTGTTGATACCGCTTCTCGCGCGAATCCAGGAGTGAGTCGAACCTCGACGACCGGCTGCCGCGGCGGCCGGTGAACGAGTGGTCGCGGGGCGCCGGCCGGGGTGT